>DMAT01000315.1 GCA_003451635.1 Syntrophus sp. (in: bacteria)
TTGCCTACAAGCCGCCCGCCATTGCCGCCTCGACAAATTTTACTGCGGCGGTTTTTATTGTTCATGGCGGTGTCTTTACACATCGCACCGTGATGATCATCGCCGGCGCGCCGTTTGACAACATTTTCGCCCCCTCTTTCTTCAATTATTTGCCGTATCTGGATGCGCTGATCGTCAGCCTCCTGTGGACCTTCGGTTTAATTATCATGCTCAACCAGCGGCTGAATGCGGAAATGACGGAGGCCAAGGAGCATTTCGAGCTGATTTTCAACACCAGTCCCGATGCGGCGTTGATTTCCCGCCTGACCGACGGCGTTATCGCCAATATCAATGACGGGTTTACGGCCCTTACCGGGTACAACCGCGCCGAAACGATCGGGAAATCCACCCTTGCCGTCAATATCTGGAAGGATCCCGCGGATCGTCAAAAGGTCGTCCAGGAAATGAGCGAAAAAGGGTTTTGCGCGAACATGGAGGCCGTCTTCCTGCGGAAAGACGGCAGCCAGGCCGTCGGTCTCTTGTCTGCTAAATTCATCACACTGCACAACATTCCTCATATCATCAGCGTTACCCGCGATATTACGGAGCGCAAACAGGCGGAGGATGAGATCCGCCTGCTTAAAGATCACCTGGAACAGCGGGTCCTTGAGCGCACCGCCCAACTGGAGGAATCAAACAGGGAACTGGAGGCCTTTACCTATTCCGTGTCCCATGATCTGCGGTCGCCGCTTAGGGCCGTAGAAGGCTATGCGCGGATCCTGTGGGAGGACTTCGGATCCCGTCTCGACGATGAAGGCCGGCGCATCTGCGGCACCATCAGCAAGAACGGACGGAATATGGGAAAGCTGATCGACAACCTCCTGGCCTTCGCCCGGATCGGCCGGATGGAGATGCAGCGATCAACCGTGGACATGGCGACCCTGGCGCAGTCGGTCTTCCTTGAACTGACGAACCCGGAGGAGCGGGAGCGGATCGATTTTCACGTCGGCCCCCTGCCCCGGGCCATCGGCGACCCGGCGCTGATCCGGCAGGTCTGGGAGAACCTGATCGGCAATGCCGTCAAGTTCTCCGCGAAAAAGGAGCAGGCCGCAATCGAGATAGGCTGCCGGGAGGAGGGCAGCGGACAGCCGGAAGCCGGCAGCCATGAGCCAAACTTAGGAGCGGAACTCCTGTCATCGGCAAGCCATATTCCGGATTCCGAAATTTTTTACTTCGTCCGGGACAACGGGGCTGGTTTCGATATGCTTTACGCGGACAAACTCTTCCGGGTATTTCACAGCCTCCACAGCCCGGGGGAATTCGCGGGCCTGGGCGCGGGCCTGGCCATCGCCCAGCGCATCATCCACCGTCATGGCGGCCAAATATGGGCGGAAGGGGCGGCGGACAAAGGGGCGACGTTCTATTTCACCTTAGGCAAAGAGGTGTAACCATGGACCATATTTTCCTTGACAGTATCCTGCTTTCAAGAATAGTTACTTAACATAAAAGTTAAGAAAGTGTTCCCGATATGAATCGTGAAGCATGGCAATCCCTAAAGAAAAGCCTGTTTTTCAGCTCCGAGGACGTGGCCGGTCAATTTGGCGTCACGAGGGCCTCGGCCCAGGTGTTTTGCAGCCGGCAAGTGAAAAACGGCGCCTTCATCCGTTTGAAGAAGGATTTCTACGTCCTGGACGAGCGCCGTCCCTATCTTGACCGGCAGGATTTCTTCGCCATCGCCAATCATCTCCAGGTTCCGTCCTATATATCCTGCACAACCGCGCTGGTTTATTATGGAGTGACCACCCAGGCCCCCCGGGCCTGGTATGAAAGCGTTGCTCTGAAGCGCTCCATCCAATACGACGCCGGCGATGCTACCTTTTCCTATTTCAAGCTGAAAAAAGACTGCTACTTCGGCTTTACGAAAATCGGCCCCTTTTTCATGGCGCAAAAAGAGAAGGCCTTTCTCGATGCTTGTCACCTCAGCGTTTACGGGTGTTACGCCTTCGACGTGGCCGCCCTCGACATGGATCGCCTGGACAGATCGGAGCTGGAAACCCTGATGGCGCCGTTTCCGGAACGAACCCGCAAAATGGTCAAGGACATTTTATGCAGGATCTGATCAAGCAGGAGCAGTTTGAGCTGGAGGTGCTGAGCCGAATGCAGAGCGGCCGGTATCTGGACAGACTGGTTTTCGGCGGCGGCACCATGCTGCGTCTGTGCTTCGGTCTGGACAGGTATTCCGTCGATCTCGATTTCTGGCTCCTTCCTGCCGCCGGCGGTAAAAAAATTAGCCCGGATTTGAAATCAGATCCCCTGTCGCTTGGCGATCACACGATGTGGTTTTCCGGTTTGCAGCAGTTTCTGGGCCGCTTTTATGAGATTCGGGATGCGGCGGACAAGTTCCACACCCTCGTCATTGAATTGAAATCGCCGGATTATCCGCGCATTCTGAAGCTGGAAATGCGCAAGGGGGTGACATTGACGAAGACAGAACGGGCCATCGCCTACAGCCCTCATTCATCGGTCCAGGTGTATATCCGGACCATCCCGCTTGCTGAGATGATGACTTCAAAGATCGCTGCTTTTCTGCAGAGGAAGGAGATCAGGGACGCCTATGACCTCGAATTTCTGGTCAAGAAGGGCGTGGCGGCCAACATCTCCCCCGCGCAAGCGGATCAGGCCCTGACCGCCATCGCTGCCTTGACCCGTCAGGATTACAACGTCAAACTGTGTTCGCTCCTGGAGGCGGAGCAGCGACCCTATTACCGGCAGAATAATTTCAGTATTTTGAAGGCATACCTGGAAAAATAAGGAGAGGGAATCCCGGGCACTTTCCTTCCCTTGATGGTGGGGTTGGTTGTAAAACATTTTATAATGTCATACACTGAGATCTAAAGCACTATTTGGCTTAAAGGATATTGACATGAACGACACGATACGCATTTTGATCGTCGAAGACCTGCCCACGGACGCGGAGCTGTGCGAGCGGGAGGTCAGACAGGCCCTTCCCAGGAGCGTATTCCTGCGCGTCGAGACGGGGGAAGAGTTTCTCGCGGCGATGGAATCATTTGCCCCCGACCTTATTCTGTCCGACTACAGCCTGCCCCGGTTCGACGGCATGACGGCGTTGGCCCTCGCCCGGCAACACGCCCCCGAGACGCCTTTCATCATCCTGACCGGCTCCACGAACGAGGAGACGGCGGTGGCCTGCATGAAGGCCGGGGCGTGGGACTATGTCATCAAAGAGCACATCCGGCGGCTGCGACAGGCGGTTATCGCCGCCCTGGAGCAGAAACGAATCCGCCGGGAGCGCCTCGCGGCGACGGAGGCCCTGCATGAAAGCGCGAACCTGCTCCGGATCGCGGGACGAATGGCGCGCCTGGGCGGATGGATTGTGAACCTGTCTGAAAACCGGGTAATCTGGTCGGAGGAAGTGGCGACCATTCACGACATGCCGCCGGGTTATTCTCCCCGTCTGGAGGAAGGTATTAACTACTACTCCGAGGAGTGGAGGGAGAAGATCGAAAAAGCCTATGGCGCCTGCACCCGGGAGGGCGCCCCTTATGACGAAGAGATGGAAATTATTACCGCCCGGGGACGGCGCATCTGGGTGCGCACCATCGGCGAGGCGATCCGGGACGAAGCCGGGACGATCATCATGTTGCAGGGCGCCCTCCAGGACATTACCGACCGCAAGTTGGCGGAAGGGGCACTCCAGGACAGTTTTGACAAGCTCCGCAAAACCATCGGAGCCGCCATCAGAACCCTGGCCGCGACCGTCGAGATGCGGGACCCATATACGGCGGGACATCAGCAGCGTGTCGCCGGTCTGGCCCGGCGAATCGCCCGGGAAATGTCTCTGGATAACGACAGGATTCTCGGTCTGGGTCTGGCTGCCGTTATCCATGACATCGGCAAGATCTCCGTTCCCGCCGAGATCCTCAGTAAGCCGACAAAACTGACAAATATTGAATTCAGCCTTATCAAGAACCACACCCAGGCAGCTTACGACATCCTCAAGGACATGGAATTCCCCTGGCCCATTGCCGAGATCGTCTATCAGCACCATGAGCGCCTTGACGGCGCCGGTTATCCACGAGGCCTCAAAGGGGAGGAGATCTCGCTGGAGGCGAAAATAATTGCCGTCTCCGACGTCGTCGAAGCCATGAGTTCTCATCGCCCCTACCGACCGGGCCTCGGCATTGACGTCGCCCTGGGGGAAATCAAAAAAAACAGGGGCGTCTTCTACGATCCGGCCGTTGTGGATGCATGTCTGCGGCTTTTCCTGGAGAGGGGCTTCACTTTCTCATAACCACTTGGAGATATAAATTATTTATGCACTAATAGCGAATAAACTGGTATAATGTCCCCGGATTAAAGGAGAGCAGCCGTGCAGCCCGTGAGCGTGAAAACAAGAATCGCTTTATCCGTGTCCATTTTAATTCTGGCACTTTATCTGGTCAGCACCTTCGTTGTCCTGTCCTTATTCCAGAATCAGCTCAAGGATACCATCGGCCGCCTTCAGTTCGATTTCCTTTCCGAAGTCGCCCGGGGAACAGACAAGAATCTCCAGGCGGCCCAGCGGAGCCTCCTCGATGCGGCGGCCCACCTTGACACGGCCGCCATCAGGAAGACCGGTGCGGCCGTCGACTTCCTCTCCGAAGCGACGCACGGGCGCCTCATGCTCAGTAATATCTTCGACAACGGGATTACCCTTTTTTCTGCAAGGGGGGTGATGCTGGCCGCCCTGCCCCGCCATGAACGGGAAGGACAGGATTTTTCCTATCGCGAATACATCCAGCGGACTATTGTAACAAAAAAACCTTACATTTCAAGACCCTACTTTTCTACCCGGCCCGACGCGCCGCCGGCAGTGATGCTGACCGTTCCCGTCTTTGACCGGCAGGGCCGTCTCACAGCGATTCTGGGCGGGAGCGTCACCCTCACGAGCGAGGGGATGCTGGGCGATATCGGGACGGTGAAAATCGGGAAGACCGGTTACATGTACCTTTTCAGTATGGACCGGACGCTCCTTGTCCATCCGAACAAGGAGCGGATCCTCAAGCAGGATGTCCCGCCGGGGGCCAACATACTCTTTGACCGGGCCATCGCCGGTTTCGAAGGCTCGGGAGAAACGGTAACCTCCCGGGGGCTCACCGTCATCGCCTCCTTCAAGAGGCTGGAAACCGCCGATTGGATTCTTGCCGTCAACTATCCTTTGGCGGAGGCCTACGCGTCGGTGACCCGGGCGCGTGAGTATCTGATCCTGTTTATTATTATCGGCATTGGCCTCTCTATCCTTGTCGTCTGGCTGGTCATGAACCGTTTCCTCTCCCCCCTGTCCGAACTGACACGGCAGATCCAGGGGATGGGGCAGGCGGCGCCGACGGACACCGCACCGGAGATTTTGATCAAAGGCGCCGGTGAGATCGGACAGCTTGCCCTGGCCTTCCGGGAGATGGTAAAACGTCTGGCGGAGCGGGAGAAGCAGCTTCGGGAGACGGAAACCCTCTATCGGACCCTTACGGAGCGATCCTTCGCCGGGGTCTATGTGGTCCAGGACGGCATCTTCCAGTACCTCAACGACAACGCCGCCGCCTTTGCCGGTTACACCCCCGCAGAACTTGTCGGGAAAGGGGCAAACGCCCTCCTCCACCCGGAGGACACGGGCAAGGAGAAAGCCTTGTCCAAGGCCATGATGGCCGGGGCCAGCACCGCCCCGTACGAATTCCGGATCAAGACCAAGGATGGACAAACCCGCTGGATAATGGAAACCGTGGCCCCCATCGTCTTCAACGGCCGACCGGCAATCCTCGGTAATTCCCAGGATGTCACGGAGCGGAAAATGGTGGAAGAGGCCATGCATCGGGCGAAGGAGGCGGCGGAATCCGCCAATCGGGCGAAAAGCGAATTCCTGGCCAACATGA
>DMAT01000435.1 GCA_003451635.1 Syntrophus sp. (in: bacteria)
TATTTTGATCAACCCCAGGAAGCAATCACCCCCGGCCAATCCGTAGTCGTCTACGACGGCGACGTGGTTGTGGGGGGCGGCATCATCCGGGAGGCAATCAAATAATATCAAAGGATTCACCGATGAGCATTGTTGAAAAGATTTTGCAGTTGAAGAAAGAAAGAAACGCCGTCATCCTCGCCCACAATTATCAGATTCCCGAGGTGCAGGATATCGCCGATTTTGTTGGCGACTCCCTGGGACTGAGTATCCAGGCGGCAAAAACGGACGCCGAGGTTATCGTTTTTTGCGGCGTCCATTTCATGGCTGAAACGGCCAAGATCCTCTCTCCCGGAAAAATCGTCCTCCTGCCGGAAAAGGCTGCCGGTTGCCCCATGGCGGACATGATCAACGCCGATCAACTCCGCGCCCTGAAGGCGGACCATCCTGGGGCTAAAGTCCTTTGCTATGTCAACACCACCGCTGCCGTCAAGGCGGAGTGCGACCTCTGCTGCACATCCGCCAATGCCGTCCGGATGGTCCGGGAGGGGTTGAAGGATGCAGCAGAAATCATCTTTATTCCCGATCGTTATTTAGCCGATTACGTCTCCACGCAAACGGGGAGATCTTTTATCGTTTGGCCGGGATTCTGCCCCACCCACGCTCGCATCCTGCCGGAGAACGTTCTTGAGGAAAAGGAACTGCACCCGGAGGCGTTGGTAATCGCCCATCCTGAATGCCCGCCGGAATTACGCAAGTTGGCCGACTGTGTAACCTCTACAGAGGGGATGTGCCGCTATGTTAAGGAGTCCAAGGCCAGAGAAATCATTGTCGCCACGGAGCGGGGCATCCTCCATCGCCTGCGGAAGGAAAATCCCGATAAAGTGTTCTATCCGGCCTCCAAATTTGCCCTCTGCATGAATATGAAACTGATCCAGTTGGAAAAAATTCTCTGGGCGCTAGAAGACATGGGCCATGAGATCGTCGTTCCTGAAGAGATTGCCGACCAAGCCCGGGCGAGCATCAATCGGATGCTCGATTTCAGTGAGTGAAAAGGAAGATAAAATGACAAAAGGTATTGTTGTTGCTGTTTGTCAGAGCGATCAGAAAGGGACCCAAAAGGCGCCCATACCGTCGGGCATCTTCATTGAGGATTACGGCATGTCCGGAGACGCCCATGCCGAACAAGGCATCCGACGTCAGGTGAGCCTCCTGGCAGAGACCAGCATCGAGAAGATGAAAAAGCTGGGCATTGAGGTGGGGCCCGGTGATTTTGCCGAGAATTTGACCATTTCCGGACTGGAACTGCATCGTCTGCCGCCGGGAACGCAATTGCGGACCGGACCCAAGGTCCTTCTGGAAATAACCCAGATCGGCAAGGCCTGCCACAAGGGCTGCGCCATATTTGAAAAGGTGGGGACGTGCATCATGCCCAAGGAAGGGGTTTTTGCCCGGGTCGTTCAGGGTGGAACTGTCAACACCGGTGACACCGTTGAGGTGATAAAGTAAGCTCAACTATCCCGAATATGAATCGACCAAGAGGAGAGCGATGACTGCTTCCTCCCCCTCCAAGGGGAAGGTGTATTTTTGTGACAACATTACAAGGGAAAAGAACTATGGATGAAACAAAAGAAATGGGCCTGGCGGCTATAGTAGATAGCCTGTGCGTCACGAACAACGGCTTTTCCGGGGCCATGCGCCGGGATCAGAACGACCAGCCCCTCCCCTCCCGGGACGTGATCATTGAAATCGTCGAGGCCCTGCGCTCCGTCCTGTTCCCAGGCTATTTCGGGTTTTCCGGACTCTGGGCAAGCAGCGTCCACTTTCATGTGGGCGCCACCCTGGACCGTCTGCGCCCGATTCTTGAGGAACAGATAAAAAGGGGGCTCTGTTTTTCCTGTGTCCGGGTTGATGATTCCATCAGGCCCCTCCACAGCAGGGAGTGCTGCCCCGATTGCGATCGTCGGCCCGAAGATGTCACCAGCCGCTTTCTGGCCCGCCTGCCCGCCATCCAGCGCCACCTGTCCACAGACGTTCAGGCCTCCTTCGAAGGCGACCCCGCCGCCTCCAGCCCCGATGAGGTCATCTTCTGTTATCCCGGCCTTCTGGCGATCACTAATTACCGCCTCGCCCACGAGTTCCACCTACTGGAGGTACCTCTCATTTCCCGGATGATCACTGAGTACGCCCACAGCATTACGGGGATCGATATTCATCCCGGGGCGACCATCGGCAAATTTTTCTTCATCGACCATGGTACGGGAGTGGTCATTGGAGAAACCTGCCTCATTGGCGACCGGGTCCGCATTTACCAGGGGGTGACCCTGGGGGCCAAGAGCTTCAAACTGGACGAAGAGGGCAAACCGATCAAGGGCGTTCCCCGTCATCCCGTCGTGGAAGACGACGTTACCATCTATTCCGGGGCGACCATCCTGGGCCGTGTCACCATCGGCAGAGGCTCCATCATCGGCGGAAACGTCTGGCTCGTCGAAAGCGTCCCGCCCTACAGCCGGATCTCCCAGGCCCAGACCCGGCAGGAGCTATATGAAAACGGCGCCGGGATCTGATTATGATCATTGAAAAAATATAGGGATAAGGGAGAATTCATATGACCAGCGTAAGTCTTAACAAATGTCCCAAGGTTTATATTCTCGAGACACACCGTTCCAAAACGCCCGATTCCACCCTTCAGTTTATCGATAGGATCAAGGAAACGGTCGGCATGATGTCCTTCCGGAACGCCACGGAAGTGGACAGAATCGGCATACAGGTTTTCACCTGCGATCGTATCAGGCCGGACGGCTCAATGACAAGTCACACCGGCAAAGGCGTTTCTCCGATCCAGGCACAGGTCTCCATCACCATGGAGGCAATCGAGCGCTACTGTTCCGAATTCAGAGAGGAATATCGGGAAAAGCTTGTCCGGGGAAGCTACAACCGGCTCAAATCAAAGTTTAACGTCCTCGATCCCCGGGAAATGATTCTATCCGGGTTGAGTGATTATGATCACGACCTGGAAATCCACTGGACATGGGGAAGCGATCTGTCCAAAGGCGAAGAGATCCTCGTCCCGGCCTGCGCGGTCTATCATCCTTTCCATGAGGATAAAGCATTGATTATGAACACCCATACCAATGGCATTGCTGCGGGTAATACAGTGGAGGAGGCGGTGATTCATGGTCTTGCCGAGGTTGTGGAACGAGACGCCTGGAGTATTGCCCAATACACGCAGCATTTCCATGATGCCATCTTTATCGAAGACGACCGGGAGAACGATTTCATCATCGGTATTTTTGAAAAGTTTGAAAAGGCGGGAATCGAAATAGTGGCTAAAGATCTCACCACCGATGTGGGGATACCTGTGGTTGCTGCTTTTTCCCGTGATTTGCAGAACCGGACCATGGAGACCATAGATGGCTTGGGGGCCCATCTGGATCCCAAGGTGGCCACGGTGCGCGCGCTCCTCGAAATTGCGACAACCCGCGCCCTTTTTATTCAGAAATACGGGCTGGAAGGGATGTGCGAAACAGCGCCTCTTTATCTTCGCCAGGGGGAAGAGGAAAACTTCCGTTTCTATGCTTATAATCAAAAGGGGATCAAGGAACTCGAAGTGGGCTATAGCACCGACATTTATGATGACATTCAAAGCATGATTGCCAAGCTCCGGGCGAGAGGGTTGTATCGCGTTATCGCCGTCAATCTCACCAGATCCGATGTGGACATTCCCACCGTCCGGATGATTGTCCCCGGCATGGAGACCTATTGTTTTGACAAAACAAGGGTTGGGGAAAGGGCCATAAATGCCCTCGCTGAGGAAGCTTGATTTGGTAGTGGAGATTTGGTGACCGGATCAGCGATGGACGAGAAATTGTATAGCGCCTTTACTGTCAAGGAGATCATCTGTAATGGAGATACCGCCCGATTGGGCAATATCGAAAAGAGCGTGATCGGTGAAATATCTCTGAAGATCTACATCAACGGTACGGAATACGCCTCCCTCCTTTGCCTCAACCAGTTGACGGAAGAACTGGCCCTGGGGTTCCTCTACAGTGAAGGCGTTATTGATACGACGGCTGATGTCTCGTCCATAACCTATAATGAGCGCCTTTTTGCCGTGATGATCGATCTTGTTCCCGGAAAGGCGGTTGAAAGATGCGAAAGCCTGCGCAGTGTCACCTCGGGCTGCGGTAAATGTTTTACCTACATCAACCCCCTCAAAGACGAGAAATTTCTGCCCGTGCCAAGTCAGGACAGCTTCCCGCTCTCCGGCATCCTGCACTCCATGAAGGAGTTCGAACGGCGCTCGGACATATACAGGGCAATCGGCGGGGTTCACAGTGTTTTGTTCCAGCACACAGCCTGCTCCGTTTTTAACGAAGACATCGGACGGCACAACTGTTTTGATAAGATCGCCGGCGTCCTCCTTAAAAGCAGTAAAATGGATCTTGTCGGCAGGGGAATGCTCTTCGTGAGCGGGAGGGTTTCTTCTGAAATCATCACCAAGGTTATCAGGCTCGGTGTCCCGCTTCTCGTCTCCCGATCAACTCCCACGGCAGCAGCTGTAAACCTTGCCAGAAAGTACAATGTAACGCTCCTGGGCTATGTGCGGAGCAATGCCGGGTACGTATATTCCGGGGAAGAACGGTTGTTGCCTGGAAACGATTGATATGCTTAGACGACTGAATTCAAGGCCTGCACTGTCCGGATCGATAAGCTGACATACGCGGAATATGGTAATTTTATGCTATTTGCAATAAAAATAGTGTTCTTTGTTTACGGGAACAGGCCCGCCATCCCCTCCGTAACTGCCTCGATGGGCACGACTTCAACATTATCGTTGAGATTGTAACGGCGGTTTCCCGGATAAACGACGGCAATTCGCTCCAATTGAAGATCTTCCCTGGCAATGCGCATGGAAGGAGTCAGACGTGGCGCATCCACTTTTTTACATTCCACGCCCAGTATCCGTCCGTTCTTTATGATTAAAAGATCAATTTCGGCACCATTATGGGTTCCCCAGAACCAAGCCTCGTCGGGTTTTACTGTCTTGACAATTTCCTCGATAACATAGCCCTCCCAGGATGAACCGGACTTGGGATGGCTCAATAAGTCATAATCGGAGCGGATTCCAAGTAACTGGTGCAAGAGTCCTGTGTCCCGAAAATAGATTTTCGGCGCTTTGATCTGCCTTTTCTTGACGTTTTGATGCCAGGGTTGGAGCTGGCGGATCATGAATACATCCGTCATGATATCAAGGTAACGGCGGATGGTAGGCTCGCTGATCCCGAGCGATCTGGCCGGCTCGGCGGCGTTCCATAGCTGCCCATGATAATGGGCAAGCATTGTCCAGAAACGCAGCAGGGATATGGCCGGAATGTTGATCCCCCATTGGGGAAGATCGCGTTCCAGAAAGGTCTGAATGAAGTTCCTGCGCCAGGCTACACTGTCGGTATCCGTCTGAGCCAGATAAGAAGGGGGGAAACCGCCGCGCAGCCAGTGAAGCTGCTGAAAAGAAGTTCCCAGTTCCGACAAGCTGAAGCCGCTCATAGAAACCAGTTCGATACGGCCTGCCAGCGACTCCGACGCCTGTCGGAGCAACTTCGGCGCAGCGCTGCCAAGGATCAGAAAGCGGGCCGGCAGGGGCCGTCGGTCCGTCAGCACGCGCAAAACCGGAAAGAGATCAGGACGCCGCTGGACCTCGTCAATGACTATCAAATCCTGTAAACCTCCTAATGCGGTCATGGGTTCATCGAGCCTTGCCAGGTCCACGGGATTTTCAAGATCAAAGTAGTTGGGTGATTCCGGGGAGACCAATTCCCTCGCCAACGTAGTCTTGCCGCACTGCCGTGGACCGACGAGGGCAACGGCGCGGCTTCGCTGCAGGGATTCCTTTATGCCTGCGATCAGTTCATTGCGGGGGATCATGTGAACCACCTACCATGAATATAGAAAATGTCAATTTGTTTTTTCATGGTAATTTTGAAAGTACGGTACAGGAAAAACGATGAGTTGTGCAAGTATTTCTAAGATTACCTTAGCTTGAAGGAGGCCACAAGCCCAAGTGCTACTCTTTCATATTCCCCGATGTCAATGCTCTGCTGATCGATTACGGTCATGCGGTGTAATTATCAAATGGATCAAGATATAAACTGAATGTCCAGTTAGCGCAAATGCTGAAAGGCGGCGTCCTCATGGACGTGACAAACATCGAGCAGGCAAAGATCGCCGAGGAGGCAGGCGCCGTGGCCGTCATGGCCCTGGAAAGCGTGCCGTCGGATATCCGCAGGGACGGCGGTGTTGCCAGGATGTCCGACCCGGCCAAGGTTCTTGAGGCGTCCATAAATCTCGGCGACGCAATGTCCGGTCTTGAGATCTCTGAGATTCAGGAAGGACAATTGCTCGCCGGGAAGGGACTGGTAAACATGGCAGGCTTTTTGATTTTCAGGGGGAAATTTTGGAATTATTGACGATCAATAGCATTTAACATCATGTATTAATTAACTAATAACCTTAGTGTTGAATATAATTAAATAATTCACTAAATTCGGCAATTGCTGATACATATCAACTTGTTATCTTTATGTGCCGATTGTGTTCCGGATTCCGCTAATCTGCTTGCGCGGCCTTCCGGTCACAGGCAAACTCTTGGCGATCATCACGGTAGAAGATACAAGCTGAGCTCAACTCTTTTCTGAGTCTTGCCCGGGCGCGGTGCAGCCTTATCTTGGTCGCCTGAAGGGTTAACCCGAGGATATCGGCGATCTCCGCGTCGCTCAGGCCTTCCAGTTCGCTGAGGACGATGACGGATCGGTATGTCTCGGGTAGCGTTTGGATGATTTCCCGGATGCAGCCGTTCATTTCCTGACGGATGACCCGCTGCTCTGTGGAGGCCATCACCTCACCTGTCCAGATGTTTTCATCTTCTTTGGTTTCCGTGATGGCCTCCACGGGCAGGAGCTTCCCCCCGGCGTGACAATTAAAGGGATGACGAAGTTTGTCCAGGGCTGCATTGGTCGCAATCTGATAGATCCAGGTGGACAAACTGGATTCGCCCCGGAAGGTTTCCAATGCCTGGCCGATTTTTACAAATACCTCCTGGGTCAGATCTTCCGCTTCGTTCTCTCCGACCATACGGGTCAGATAGCGGAGTATCTTTCCTTGGTACTCGTAGTAAACTTGCTGAAATCGTATTTCCCCACCTTCCATAACAACCCTCACCGCCTCATTTTTTCAATATCATGCCATTGTTATGAGCAACAGGTTCCCCCGACCTTGCCTGCGGAGGGATTTTTGGGATCGACGAAGCAACCGCAGGAGGCGCTTTCGCGGTTCAGCATCCCGTTGATCACCGCCGCGGCGCATCCAACCCCGGCCTCTACGGACACGGCGCCGACGGGGCAATTGCGGCTGCAGGCCCCGCACTCCATGCAGGCGTCGCGATTCCGGAACCGGACGCGTTTTTCATCGATCCCCAGTACCCCATGAGGACAGACCTCCAGGCACATACCGCAACCGGTGCATTTATCGCTGTCAACCTTTAAGGTGACGACATCCTTTAGATAGAGAAATTTATTCATTTTATCCTCCTCAAAAAAAACGAGAAACCAACAGGGCGGCAAACCCGGAAAGACCGGCGCTGATTTCCAGAGGCAAGGCCCAGCGCATTTCCCGCCTTACCCCGGATAGGGACGTGTAAGTGGAGGCGCCGGTGAAGTTCATGGCCAGATAGGCGGAAAAGGCGGGGATCAAAAGCAGCCAGGCGCCGCCAAACAAGATACCCCGCCAGGTATGGAGATCGCCTCCCCAGGCATAGATTAAGGCGACGGCTATGGGCAGTCCGGCGGCGATTCCTTTTGTTGTAAAGGCACGGCCCGGCAGATAGGGGAGGAGCAGGGGAGTCAAGACGGCTCCGGAAATAATCGCACCTAAAAAGGCAAGGACCGAAAACACACCGTCCCGTGCCATGCTCTGCAGGAATCCCCCGGCCCCGCCGAAACCGCCGATGAGGAGCAAGATGGGAATGATGACCAGGGCGGGTCTTAGCGTGGCAACAAGCTCAATGGGAATGAGGACGGCGCGCTCCCGCAGGGGAAAGTCTTTTCGCCTCATTGCGGCTGTTGCCTTGAGGCCGGCGTCGAGATAGGCGGCAACATCCCGGGCGAGAATTGGCCCGTAATGGACCTTGAATCCCGACTGTTTTCTGGCCAGATGGGCGGATACGCCGGGAGCACCCAGTTGTGGCAGGATCAGATTGCGATGTTTAACTATATCCCTAATACCGCTGGCAGTGATGCGGCGGATAAGTTCCTCCGTCCCGAAGGTTCCCTTGCCGGCGGCGCACCACACGTTGATTCCATCCGTGTCGAGAACGAGAATCCAGACATTTCGCCCCGGCAAGACCTCTCGGAGGCAGTCAAAGCTCATCTTGTAATTGGCCGTGACGAGGACAGGTGAAGAATCATCGGGTGATCCAAGGGCGTATAGGCCCGGATCGACGGCATAGTGCATCCTGCAGACTCCCCAGCGCGCCTTGATCGCCCCCCAGCGGTCACACCCTGTCAATACCGACGATACTTGGGGAATCCTTCCCGCAGGACCTGCCACCGAACCGGTTACAAACTCCTGGTCCAGACGGGGCGGCTTCAGCTCGGTATCGCTCCCCGAAGCCGCGCAGGCGGCAGGGGGCGCCATGGGCAGCATGATCTGCTTTGGGGACGAATCATTTGTATATACTTTCATTATTGGCTTACCTCAAATCACATCTCTCATAATGGGGCCAAGAAATTCCCTGACCCGCACGGCAAGATTGTCAGCCTTGATTAACGTCAGGCAGCAGACCTCGCCCTCTTTTTCCCAACTGATCAGGGCCAGTTTATCTCCGGCCTTGATGTTCGCTTTGTCCCGCAATTCCTTGGGGAGCACCATCTGCCCCCGCTCATCGACGCTGATCAGCGCTTCGATGCGGCAACAACTCGTCACTCCGCTTGGGGATACACAACAGGACTCCTTCTTCTGATCTGTTTTAACCATTTCTTTCACCTCAAGTTGATTATTCAGACTCATGCAATACAATCAGATTCATCAGTTTCATCAGAATATAATTAAGGGCAAGAGTTTTGTCAAGTGTCAAGTGAGAACTTTTTTAATTTGTTTTTTTGCAGTGTGATCCAAAAATGAAATCAAAAGCTTGAAGCGGATCAGCAAAACGGATCAACAAAAATATTGTCCAATTTTCTGATTTCTGCTATTCTGATTTCAGAATTATTTTACAGGGAGGCACACAATACCGATGAAATCCATCACCGCCACAATCAAAGCCCGGGGACAGCTAACAATACCTAAAAAAATCAGAGAGATGATTCATCTTGAAGAGGGTCAGTCCGTATCGATCATTCCTGCGGGTGAATCCGTTATTATCTCGCCTAAAAGGCTCGAACTGGATGACGCCCGGAGAGAGATCCGGCGCATTATGAAGCAATCCGGCTATTCAGCGGCTGAGTTGCTGGCTGGTCTGAAGGAAGAGCGGGAGAACCTTTTTCAGGAAATCTATGGCAAGAAAAGCGATTAAAATATTCCTGGATTCCAATGTATTGCTTTCCGGTCTGCTGTCCGAAAAAGGCGCCCCACGGGTGCTTCTTGATATTCTTTGCCTGGATCTGCCACTGGTAAAAGGCGTGACCGGAGCATACAGCATCCAAGAAACTGAGAGGAATATAAAGAAGCGGCTACCGGCGATTTTGGATATTTATCGGTCCTATTTTCCGAAACTGCGTCTGGAAATTATTCCCATACCACCGATAGAGACGGTGAAACCCTATATCGGCATGATCGCCGCTAAGGATGCACCGGTTCTGGCGTCAGCAGTTACCAGCGGTGCGGATTATCTCGTCACAGGAGACAAAAAAGATTTTGACAAACTTAAAGATAGTGCGGCTATCCCCGTTAAAGTGGTCAGCCCATCGGAGCTCGTATATTTGATCGGTCATATGTTTTCGTCTGATTTGGCGGAATAGCAAATGGAGAGGGAAAAGGAGAAAATGATGGAGTGGAAGGCCGGGGTTAACATTGGTGTCACAGAATGAACCTTTGGGGTTCATGACTTTTATTATCTAAAGGAGGCTGATTATTCCTAACTACATTAAATATCTGGAAAAAATTAAAGCGGGGCAAAAGGGGCTGAATCCTTTTATGGATTTCATTGGCATTGAGCCTGTCGAATTAAAAGAAGGCTATGCTCGGTTTCGCATGCCTGTCCGTCCTGAATATTTACAGGGTGCGGGCAAAATGCAGGGTGGCCTGATCGTTGCCCTGGCGGATGAAGCCATTGCCCACGCCATGGTTTCCACATTGACCCCCAATGAAGGGTTGACCACGATTGAACTCAAAAGCAACTTTCTGGCATCGGTAAGTTCAGGAGAACTTACTGCTACAGCATGCGTATTTAAAAAGGGCAGCAGCCTGGTTATCGGAGATTGTTTGGTAACGGATGATAAAGGAAAGAATGTCTGCCGTGTCTCCGCGACGTTTCTCTTGCTAAAAGGTAAGGAATTATGACTGAAGGACATATTCAATATTGAATAAAAATAATTTGTCATTAAAGATCTAATGCTGTATTATCCACACACTTCTGACCATGTGTACCCAGATGTCATTATAGATCTTTATTTCAGTTTTGGAATGAGGGAAAAATATGTCTGTTTTCTTAAATAAGCTTTTGAAAAAGATGTCCCGAAAAAAGATCGTCAGGGAAGATGGCCTGGAGAAAAGACCGCCCATGAGCGGTCAGGGCTCAATGAC
Source organism: Syntrophus sp. (in: bacteria) (assembly GCA_003451635.1). Taxonomy (GTDB): domain Bacteria; phylum Desulfobacterota; class Syntrophia; order Syntrophales; family UBA8958; genus UBA8958. Next base: position 10,777 of record DMAT01000435.1, read on the forward strand.
TTATCCGGGGGGGATGAAATACACCGGGGAGTGGAAAGAGGGACTCTGGGAAGGACAGGGAGTTCTCACCTATCCGGGAGGCATAACCTATACGGGTGAGTGGAATGACAATAAAATGAACGGCCAGGGAAGCGTGACTTATCCAGACGGCGCTCAGTATGTCGGTCAGTTCCTCAACGGTGAATACAGCGGTCATGGAAACATGACCTTTTCCAACGGTAAAAGTTATGTCGGGGCCTGGAAGGACGGCGAACAGCACGGCCAGGGAAGCATGACCTTCCCGGACGGCGCAAAATATATCGGCCAGTTCAGCCATAACCGTTTTCATGGGCAGGGAACCATCTCGTTCCCGGACGGGCGAACATACGTCGGACAGTTCAAAAACAGCCTTTTCCATGGACAGGGAACCATGACCGACCGCGACGGCCTGCATTACGTCGGGGAATGGAAGGA
>DMAT01000381.1 GCA_003451635.1 Syntrophus sp. (in: bacteria)
CTTCGATCCGGCAAATAACGCCTTCAATTCCTGCCGCCGCTTAGGGTTGACCGGACCATGACTGGTGACGGCCTCGACCAGCACCAGCCAGTTCTTCCCGCCATGATAGACCACAACGTCGGGCATCTTGCCATGCTCTTCTATTTCGACGCCCAACCGTTGCAGGATGGCGGCATCAAAATAGGCCCACTTCTTTGAAGTATCGACGACATAAGCGACCAGCCCACCCGGCGTAAAAACCGGACAGAATTCGTCGATGATCTTCTTGACCAAGGTATTGTGGCCGCCGGGAGAAAGCCTGATTTTTTGTCCGCTCGCCAATGTCACGGGGATGCGATCCTTCTCTCTTTCCCGCGCGTAGAGCGCATTCAAGGATTCAACGGTTTGCAGATATTCCCGAAGGCGTCTCTTCCAACCTCGTTTTCCATAACCGCGCAGTAGTTCCAGCGCTGACGGCTCGATTTGGTACACCGCCTTGGGGCTGTTCGTCGGTCGGGTAGGCTTATCGGGATTGGGCACGATCAGTGCCGCCTGCACGAATTGGTGGACCGTCTGCCTACGCACTGTTTCCCGCGTATTCGGCGCATAGCGCTTCCCATAATGCTTCTCGAAATATTCCATCATGGGAGTGATGCCGAGCAAGGGATTTTCCGCATCCCGCCAAAGATCAGCGGGCTTGAGATCCAGCAGCGAAAGGAGCGTCAGGGCGGAACGCTCATTTAACTGCTGACGGGGAAAACCCAGGGTTTTGATGATGTCCATGGCCTCTCGGATTTTTTGTTCACCTTTTTCTTGTTCCCCATTTTCGATCATGGTGTCCGACACTCCTCCTTCAGAATCAGATCAATTACCTCATTTTCCGGCATCCGCTCTTGAACTCGGCTTCCGATTTTCTCAAGTTCCTTGCGGGATGGGTAGGTCATTTTTCTGAGATCCGTGGCATTGACCTGCGTATGGCCGCTGAACAGCCGGAAATGGCGGTCGAAAAGCGATGAATTAAGATAAAGGGCCAAGCCTTTGGCCATCAGCTCCGGCATTCCCTTCCCCCCGGCATGAAAGTAATTCAGGTGGTTCTCAAACCCGACCACGGGCGCGGCGATCCTTCGCGGATCATAGACCACTGCAACGACGCGCCGCCGTTCTTCCTTCGACGAAAAGCGCTTCGTGAGAACATAATAGCCTGCCTCCACCATTAAATCCATCGTTTGCCCGGATAACGCAATGGCATTGGCCTTTTTCCCGTGAGTTGCAGGCCAACACACGAAACCGTCCTGAAAATGAACGGGGTAGATTAGGGGCACGGCACCCGCCTCCGGCTCCGGGCGTAGATACTCCCGGGCACGAAAATCGACGACGCGGCCCGTGGACACGTCCAGGCCGAGATCAGGGAGCGACGCGGTGAATTGTCTCATCATCTCCACCACCCGGTCATCGTCATGATTCATGACCAAATGGATAAAAGCGTCCCGATCTTTCGGCAGAACCACGCACTCATAGGAAACGGAGCGGGTCACGACCTTTTCAAAGTCCAGACCTGCGGAAGATGAAACGACTATTTGTTCATCCTTCATTTCCTTTCTGACGGCATGATAGATTATGTTTTCCTGGAGGACATTGTCATCCCCAAAGGCCTTTTTACGAGAATCGAAGACATGAATGCGCCGCAGATTCATCATGTCCAGAAAGGCAAAACGGAAACGGCGAAAATAGGGGCCGTTGCAGAAGCTCCGGGGCGTGATGGCCGCCAGTTCACCCCCCGGCACAAGGAGACGCGCCGCCAGCCAAACGAAGGCGGCGTATAGGTTCGAGACTTCCATCCCGGCGGCAGCAAGACGTTTGCGCGCCACCGATTGACTGTTGATCTTTTTATAGGGAGGATTCAGGATGGCGTGGGTAAAAGTCTTACCTGGACGGGCAAAAAGCCCTTCTTCCGACCCAGCGATAGCGGCGGCGATAAAATCTTCCGACCTTATTTCCCCATTAAACACGATCCCGGCATCCTCGCAGGCTGCGGCGCAGCGCGTCATCGTGTTTTGCAATTCCGGGAGGATGGACCGATCGTTTTCATAGGCGACAACCTCAATGGACAGGGGCCGCTTCACCTCGCCAACCAATGCCTCGACATAGGCCAAAAAGAGGACCCCCGCTCCCGCCCCGGCATCGAGAATCCGTACTTGATCACACCTATTCGCCTCAAAAAGCGAGGCCATAAAGCGGGCAATCGCCGTCGGCGTCAGAAATTGCCCAATATCAGAACGCTCGGAACGCTGTGTCCGTCCGTTATGGACCCGGCGAACGTGATCGAGGGTATGTAAAAGTGGTTCGGTCATGGCTTGTATTGCGTTTCTATCCGTCGTGATTTTCTGATATATTATCTTTGCTATTTTCGTCCAAAAAACTCTGCAAGGACGCCAAAATCCCTTTTATCTGTCCATCGTCGTCTGCCACAATGGAAACTTTCTCTATAAATAATGGCAAATTATCACGATGAACCAAAATAATAAAATCCTGTATATCCCCTCTGACGTCGAATAGCCTCATAAATTTTATCAACCAATCCCCGTCATCGGCGTGATCCATAATGTATTTATTAACTTCACTAAAATCGTTATTGCTGAGTTGTCCCCATAGATGGAAAATGCTGAGCACATCTTTTTGTGTTTCGAGGATACTGTCCTCCTTTGCCAACTTACAAACACTTTGCAACCAAATATCTTTTAATGAATAAAGATCGCCGTACGAAAAAGCATCGGATACATGGGAATACCGATGGGATCTTGCCGTTTCTTCATCGTGAAAGTATTTCCTTTCTTTCCAAATACCCATCTCCGCCAAAAACCTCCGTAGGGGGGTTGCCGATATCGATAATGATTGGGTGTTTTTCGCAAGATGTTCAAGAATTTCACGGCGTGTATCATTATCAGGTTGCCTTTTTATGATTTCATAAAATAAGTCCCCGATGCGACGAGGCAGACTTATGGCCGAACGCTGGTCTTCCGGTCCTTTAACCTCTTCAATTAAATCATCGGACAAACCGACGGGATTTTGGATTACTGATTCGATCACTGTCTTTTCAAGGTAATCGAGCCAATTGCCCAAATCGTCCTGATGATCGGCCAAGATTTGAGAACGTTCTTCCGGTGTTTGACAGAATCGGCGTGCTTCTTCGGCGGAATATGCAAACGACACACTGCCGCAATGCAATAACTGTAAAAGGGCATCACGTTTGTGAATCCTATTTATGCCTCTTTCTAGCAGACTTTCCAAATGGTATTTATTACCGCCAAACTTCGGAAACATGAAGATCAGGATCGCTTTAACAAATCTCCTCTTCCGTTCATCGTCGCCGGCTTTTTTCAATACATCATCGAGAATCTCAATCTTTTTCGGACGACCTGGTGCTTCTGTAAAATCGAATCTATTGGCAAAATACTCGGCCTCCGAAGCAAGTTCCGGATCATCCGCCCTGACAAAACCGGCAAAGACATCCGGTTTTGATCTAATAACATTGAATATTTCAGGAAATTTCAGCGCCAACATTTCAAAGGCAATCACATCTGCAAAGGCAACTTCATTGCGGGTCTTGGGTACGGATATATGGAGCCGGTTACATAAGCGGATTACGTCCCGGGGTGTGTCGAGCATCCGGACGAAATCCGTCTTGTGGAACAGAAGCTGAAACCGCCCTTCCTCTTCCCCCATTATGTTTAGCTCGTATTTTTCCGCAAGCGCCCGAAGATGCTTCTCCGCATAGTCCTTCATGTGGATATAGGGCAAACGGGGCAAAGGATAGGAAGTCTGAACAATCTTTTCCAAGTATTTCTTTCCATCGTATACCCCATTATAGGAAAGAGCATCAGCGACAGGCTCAGGGGCATAGGCAATAAGATAAGAAACCCGATCGAAGTCGCATATCGCCTTTAGCATCTGAAAGACGATCCGCACATGATCGGGAGGCAGACGGTCCACATCATCAATAATCACGACAATTGGACGATTTATCTTGTTAAGGTGTTCTTGAAGATCTTTTTTTCTGGCTTGAATGCTGAGATTGGCCAATTCCGATGCGGCTTTTGCTGATTTTCCCACAGCGTTGAGCACGCTTTCCACCATGGAACCCCACGGCTCCGCACCCGGAATGAGTTTAATGGGAGAAAGAATTCTGCCGAACTGTAGCACCACCTGCGCAGCATGCTTTCCCTTATCCGATGAAGATTGCATCCCAATGGCCGATGCGAGTTCGACAATGAATCCCTCAATGACGCTATCTAAAGTTGATATCAGCCATGGGTTGAAATCGACGATTATGGGCTTTGGCTTTTTCTTATTGAGGACTTCCTTGACCAGATTGATGCACGAAGTCTTGCCATCTCCCCATTTGCCTTCCAGACCTATAACAACCGATGGGTCCCCCTGTTCTAGGCAGAGAAAATTGCCCAGATGCTCGGCAAAAGAGAATCGTTCAAATCTATCTTCTTCCTTGCTCTTGATGGCTTGTCCAGGATTCATAGACATGGATGCCTCCCTAATAAATGGAAAACTGCCCGGCCCTGCTATACCGCCGTCACAATAGAACGTGGGAAGCCTTACCGGTTCTTTTCCGACATGGCTCTGGCCATGTCCCGGCGGTCATCCCGCTTCTTGAGCTCTTCCCGTTTGTCATAGAGCTTCTTGCCATGGCCGACGCCGATTTCCACCTTCACCTTCCCCCGTTTGAAGTAAAGCTTCAAGGGCACTATGCTCAGGCCCCGC
>DMAT01000431.1 GCA_003451635.1 Syntrophus sp. (in: bacteria)
CGACAAAACAGAGGATCGGCCCTTTCGCGTCGGACTTCAGTTTCCTGACGGCAAGGTACTCGATGATCCGTTTTTTCGGTTTCTCCAGACCATAGTGATCTTCCTCCAGGACCTTCCGGGCTTTCCTGATATCCAGATTGTCTTCCGTCCCCTCCCGCCAGGGCAGGGTAAGAATCCAATCCAGATAGGTTGAGGCGACGGTATATTCAGCCGATGACGGATGCATCCGGTCCAGGCGCCGCAATTCCCGATCCGCCTCCTTTTTCGCTTCCTCGGGGAGTTCTTTCTTGGCCAGTTTCTCCCGGTATTCATCTACCTCCACCTTGGTCTCGTCATCTTCGCCAAGTTCCTTCTTAATGGCCCCGAGTTGTTGGCGCAGGTAATAATCGCGCTGGCTCTTATCCATATCGTCCTTGACCTGAGACTGGATCTTGTTGCCCAGTTCGAGGATTTCCACCTGATGATTGACGAGGCGGGTGACCTCCCTGAGCCGCTCCTTGACGTCGATCATCTCCAGGATAGCCGCATTTTCTTCTGTGGGGACGTTAATGATTGAGGCGATAAGATCAGCCAGTACCCCTTGATCTGCAATGGTCTTGGCCATGGCGCCGAATTCCTGTGGAAGGAAGGGGGTCAGTTTTACGATCCGTTCGAATAGTCCCACGAGGTTTGCCATGAGGGCCTCGACCTCGATATCCTTGCTTTCCTGATCCTGAATAGATTCAATGCGGGCCTGAAGATATGGTTTGCCGGTCACGATTTCCCTGACGTGGAAGCGTTCGATGCCCTGCACGAGGAGCTGAGCTTTGTTTTCTGCAGTTTTGGCCATCTTCAGGATGACGGCGCTTGTCCCGATGGTGTAGAAGTCCTCGGCTTGATAGGTGGTCTCCGGCGGTGATTTCCTTGCCAGCACCAGGCCGATGATCCGGTCCTTCGCCATGGCTTCATCAACGAGTTGCAGGGATTGATCTCCAAAAACCTCCATGGGCAGCATCATCTTCGGAAAGACAATCATGTTGAAGAGGGGAAGGATCGGCAGCGTTTCGGGAATGTGAATGATCTTCAAATCGTTCGTTCCATTTTTTTCCGTCATGGGTTGTTTCCTCCCCTTGGTCCCATCACGGGAATGCGCCTTTCCCGCTCTGCGGGTATTTTCCCCAAGCGGACTTCGAGAAGCCCATTTGCATAAATCGCCTGGACCGTATCTGCGTCCACAGGCGCATGCAGGGCCAGGTGCTTCTCGAAATAGCCGTAAGGGATTTCTGCGAGATGGTAGCGCGTCGTTCCGGCAAGATAATGTTGATCTCGCTTCCCGAATATTTTAATGCTCTTGCGGCTTACCTCGAGACGAATATCGTCCTTTGCCACTCCGGCCAGATCAAGGAGGACGATAATAAGATCCGGCGTTTCATAGATGTCCGTGTGGGGGCGCCAGATATGTTCACAGAGGGTAAATGCAGGGCTGGCGATATGAAACATGTCATCCAGTACATCCTGGATTTCCTGCTCGAACTTGCCGCTATCGTTCCTGAACTTGATTTTGATATAGCCCATCTCTGCATTGATCCCCTTTCATGTTTATCTAATTTTATCATATACAATGATCTTGACTTGTCAAGAAGCAAAGCCGGGACGTTCTGAACCACGGCTTTCAACGGGATGACGTCAGGGGGTACCTTTTCTTAACTTGTCAACAATCAGGTGGCGCCTTGTAAACATGGTTGTCTGCCGACTAAAAAGGTATTGCACTGTCTCCATATTTACCGTATGAGTATAGGCGGTTCTCGTAATGCTAAACAATTTTCACGAACATGCCCGTCCCTGCCCCTGAGGATACTTGTGTAGCCGCGGGATGGGGGTTGTATTTATTGAAAGAGATCTGTCATGAAAACAATATTTGTCACCGGCGGCGCCGGCTACATCGGCAGTCACACCTGCGTGGAGCTTCTGCAGGCCGGCTATGATGTCGTAATTGCGGATAATCTCTCCAACAGCAAGATCAGTGTCCTTGACCGCATTGAGACCATTACGGGCCGTCGACCCGTCTTTTACCACGTTGACTGCCGGGACCGCACTGCTCTGAAGGGTATTTTCGCCGCCCATCCCTGCGACGCCGTAATCCATTTTGCCGGTCTCAAGGCGGTGGGTGAATCTGTTGCCCGGCCTCTGTATTACTATGACAACAACGTCGGCTCGACGGTTGCCCTCTGCGAGGTGATGGCTGCCTGCGGTCTCAAGCGGATCGTCTTCAGCTCTTCCGCAACCGTTTACGGCGATCCCGCTACGGTCCCTATCGGGGAAGAATTTCCCTTGGCCCCCGCCAATCCCTATGGCCGCACGAAGCTGATGATCGAGGAGATCCTTCGGGATCTCCGAATTGCCGATCCCGCCTGGCAGATAATACTCCTGCGCTATTTCAATCCCGTGGGTGCCCACGAAAGCGGCCTGATGGGCGAAGACCCCGCCGGCATCCCCAACAACCTCATGCCCTTCATCAGCCAGGTCGCCGTCGGCAAACTCTCCCGGCTCAGGGTCTTCGGGAATGACTACGATACGCCCGACGGGACGGGTGTCCGGGACTACATCCATGTCGTAGATCTCGCGCGGGGCCATTTGAAGGCCCTTGAAAAGATTAAGCAGGCGGACTTCGCTACTTATAATCTTGGCACGGGCAGGGGGTACAGCGTTCTGGAGATGATCAAAGCCTTTGAAAAAGCATCCGGACGGCCCGTCCCCTATGATATCGTCGATCGTCGGCCCGGCGATATCGCCGTCTGTTATGCCGATTCCGGTCTTGCCAAAACGAACCTGAACTGGACGGCCTCCCGGGGGCTCGATGCCATGTGCGCCGACACCTGGCGCTGGCAATCCCGCAATCCCAACGGTTACTCTGAGAATAATACCGGGGGCGCTTTATGACAACCGATGAACTATACCAGGCCCAGATGGAGAACCGTTTTCTGAAAGAGACGATTGCCGCCCTCAGGGAAGAACTCGAGAAGGAAAGGATTTGCCGCGATGACGATGTTCAGAAGGCCTTGGCGGATGCCCACGATAATATCAAACAACTGAAGGAAACGGTAAACTCCCTCCGCCACGCAATGGAAAAAATGGCCATCGAACATGACAAAGACAAGCAGAAGGTTATCGCTGATAACCATGATGAGACGAATCAATTGCGAGGCATGGTTGACGCCATGAGGTACGAAATGGAAAGAAGAAAAATTCAATATGAGGATGAAGTAGCAACCATTCGCCGCTCGGATCGAGAGGAGCTGCAACAATTGGAGGAGGCGATTTACACCTTGCGTCAGAAACTGGAGGGTTATGAAAAAAGATAGAACTCTCGACACTGATGTCCGGCTTCACCAGGCGGAACTGCTCCTCAATGTTGCCCAGACCATGGCGACATATGAGACCCTCGATGAGATGTTGAATGTACTGGTGGAAATTACCACTGGGGAAATCCGTGCGGATCGGGGGACGATATTCCTGAACGATGCAGAAACAGGGGAGTTGTATTCACGGGTTGCCCAGGGGACCTTCCAGAGAGAAATTCGGATCATTAACAATACGGGCATCGCCGGTCATGTTTTCACCACCGGGGAGAGCCTGCTTGTCCATGACGCTTACAATGATGAGCGGTTCAACCGTTCTGTCGATGAGAAAACCGGTTATACAACGAAAAGTATCCTCTGTGTGCCCATTCGCACCATGAAGGGCGAGATCATTGGCGCCGCCCAAATGCTCAACAAGAAAAAGGGGCGATTCAACAAGGAAGATATGAAACTTCTCGAATCGATGACGACCCAGGCAGCCATTACCCTGCAGAGTATCGGGATTGTCGAGAAGATGAAAAAGTTCCGGGCCAAGGAGATGGAATTTTTCGATCTTGTCTCCAATGTCACCGCAGAAATCGACCTGGGCACCCTTCTGAATAAGGTCATGTCGGAGGCGACCAGGATGCTTAACTCCGAGCGCTCGACCCTCTTTCTCAATGATGAAAAACGGAAGGAATTGTTTTCCATGGTCGGGGAGGGGCTGGGGGCTATGGTCATCCGCCTTCCCAACCACATGGGCATCGCCGGGGCCGTCTTCCAGTCCGGAGAAACGATCAATATCCCCTACGCTTATGCGGATCTGCGTTTCAATCCCGCCTTTGACAGGAAAACGGGTTTCTTCACCAGGTCGATCCTCTGCGTTCCTGTCGTTAACAAGAATGGGAAGACCATCGGGGTGACCCAGGTTCTCAACAAGCGGGGAGGCCCTTTTACGAAGGGCGACGAATCCCGGCTCCGGGCCTTTACCGCCCAGGTATCCATCGCCCTCGAGAACGCCAAGCTCTTTGATGATATCCAGAACATGAAGAACTACAGCGAGAGTATGCTGGAGAGCATGTCCAACGGCGTCATGACCCTCGATGAGGAGGGGAAGATCATCACCTGCAACGCCGCAGGACTCAGGATAATGCAGATTGATGCTCAGGACGTCATTGACCATGAGGTTCGGGATTTCTTTGCGGGGAAGAATTCCTGGCTTGTGGATAAGATCCTCCGCGTGGATGAAACAAGGAAATCCGAAATGACCATGGATGCCGAACTGGAGTTCGGAGCGAACAAGGTTTCAGCGAACATCGCCATTCTTCCCTTGACCAGTGTGGACAAGAAAAATCTAGGCGTCATGATTATCATGGACGACATCAGCTCTGAAAAACGCGTAAAATCAACCATGTCAAGATACATGGACCCGGGTCTTGCCGATCAGCTCCTGGAAGGAGGAGAGGACATCCTGGGAGGGAAAAGTGCCCTCGCCACGATACTCTTCTCTGATATCCGCCAGTTCACAACCCTGACCGAAGAGTTGGGGGCCCAGGGAACGGTATCGTTGCTGAATGAGTATTTTACGATCATGGTGGAGTGTATTCAGTGCGAGGGCGGGATGCTGGACAAATTTATCGGCGATGCGATTATGGCCGCCTTCGGCATCCCCCTTGCCCATGACGACGACGAAGACCGGGCCATGCGGGCCGCTATTGCCATGATCAACGCCCTCAATCACTGGAATGGGGAACGCGTCTCCCAGGGAAAGAAGCCTGTGAAGATGGGGCTGGGGCTCAATACCGATGTAATAGTTTCGGGAAATATCGGCTCGCCGAAAAGAATGGACTATACCCTGATCGGGGACGGCGTCAATCTCGCATCGCGACTGGAAAGCTTATGTAAAAAGTATCATGCGAGCATCCTGATCAGTGAAAATACGTACAAGCGCCTGCGGGGAACCTATCGGATCAGGGAGGTGGACCGGGTGGTGGTCAAGGGTAAGACGGAAACGGTCGGCGTCTATGAAGTCCTAGATTACCACAGCGCCGAGAGCTTCCCCAACCTTATGGAAGCGGTGAATCATTTTCAGGATGGACTTCATAAATACAGGAATCAGCAATGGGACCGGGCGATTCAGTCTTTTGACAAAGCGAGGGACCTTAATCCGGCCGACGAAATATGCCGGATGTATGCCGACCGCTGCAAATTCTGGAAAGAAACCCCCCCTGCCAAGGGCTGGGACGGCGCCTGGATCATGGATTCCAAGTAGTACGAAGCCGCTGATTACAAATGAATATTTGACTTTTTACCGGTTCATCAAATAGGAATAACTGCTTTTGGATTGGCTGAAAAATCAAAAGGGGTTAGAGAAGGTCTCTAACCCCTTAATACTCAGAGCCGATGAGCGGATTTGAACCGCTGACCTGCTGATTACGAA
>DMAT01000312.1 GCA_003451635.1 Syntrophus sp. (in: bacteria)
CCGTCTGAAGGCACATGAAAATTTCCCCTCCTACACGGTGGAGGCGGAGAATCACGAAAGTATCCATAATCACAGCGCCTACGCCTATGTAGAGGGAGACTCATGATGACGATGAAAAATTATTTCAATATGTACCGCCATGGCTTCATCCGTGCGGCGGTGTGCGTCCCCGAAGTGAAGGTGGCGGATACGGAATTTAACGTCAAGTCCACTCTGAAGATGGCCCGTAAGGCTGCGGATAACCATGCCGTCTTCGCCCTCTTCCCGGAACTGGGGATCTCGGCCTATTCCAATGAAGACCTTTTCCACCAGGATGCCCTTCTCCATGCCGTCCAGGCGGCGCTACAGCAAATAGTCACAGCATCACGGAAACTGAAGCTCATCATCGTGGTCGGCGCTCCTCTACAGGCGGATAACCGCCTGTACAACTGTGGAGTGGTAATATACAGGGGACGAATTCTCGGTGCGGCCGTCAAATCTTACTTGCCGAATTACCGTGAATTTTACGAACGCCGCCAGTTCACGCCGGCGGAAGAAGCCCTGACACAGACAATCGCTCTTTGCGGCCAGCAACACATCCCCTTCGGGGCTGATCTTCTTTTTCACGTTCAGAACGTTCCCAATTTTAAATTCTTCATCGAGATCTGCGAGGATGTCTGGGTCCCGATTCCCCCCTCAAGTTTCGCCGCCATGGCCGGAGCCACTCTCATTGGGAATCTCTCGGCATCAAATGTTACCATCGGGAAATCGGAATACCGCCAGAGCCTCGCCGCCAACCAGTCGGCCCGCTGTGTGGCCGCCTATCTTTATGCGGCGGCAGGACCGGGAGAATCGACGACGGATCTTGCCTGGGACGGCCATGCCATGATCCATGAAAACGGCAATCTCCTGGCTGAATCGACGCGCTTTTCACAACATCCTCAGGTAATCTACGCGGATATCGATCTCGACCGCCTGGCCCAGGATAGAATGCGCCTCACCAGCTTCAGCCAGAACGCCCGGACCCACCGGGACCGGATAACAACTTTCCGAAATATCGACTTCACAGTGGAACTCCCGGAAACACAACGCATCCTCCTTGATCGCGAATATCCCCGCTTCCCTTACATTCCCGCCGATGCGAGCAAGCGGGATCAACGCTGCTACGAGGCCTACAACATCCAGGTTCAGGGATTGGCGAAGCGACTTCAGGCCTCGGAAATAAAAAACATCGTGATCGGCGTCTCCGGGGGGCTCGATTCAACCCATGCCTTGATCGTCGCAGCCCGGACCATGGACCTTCTCAAGTGGCCCCGCACCAATATCAAGGCCTATACAATGCCCGGATTTGCCACTACGGACAAGACTTACACCAACTCCGTCCGGCTGATGAAGGTCCTGGGGGTAGAAGCCAATGAAATCGATATCAGGCCCAGTTGCCTTCAAATGCTGAAAGATGTGGGACATCCTTTTGTAAAAGGAAAACCTGTTTATGATGTGACTTTTGAAAATATCCAGGCCGGGGAGAGGACTTCCCATCTGTTTCGTTTAGCCAACATGCGGAGGGCCCTGGTTGTCGGAACGGGAGACCTCAGCGAATTGGCCTTAGGCTGGTGTACTTATGGCGTCGGGGATCATATGTCCCACTACAATGTCAACGCCAGCGTCCCCAAGACCCTCATTCAACATCTTATCCGCTGGGTGGCGGATTCCGTTGTCTTCTCGCAGGAGACGTCGGTAATTCTTGTCGATATCCTCGCTACAGAGATCAGTCCGGAACTCATCCCCGGCGCCGAGGGCGCCCAGCCGGCGCAAAAAACAGAAGCGGTCATCGGCCCCTATGAACTCCAGGACTTCCATAATTTTTACATTACCCGCTTTGGTTATCTGCCCACTAAAATTGCCTTTATGGCCTATTGTACCTGGCGGGACGGCAACCGGGGACTCTGGCCTAATATCCCCGAAGACAAGCGCCATCAGTACATAATCGGAGAGATCAAGCATTGGCTGGAAGTTTACCTCTATCGCTTCTTCAAAACCAGTCAGTTCAAGCGATCATGCGTTCCCAACAGTCCCAAGGTTGGTTCCGGGGGGTCTTTGTCTCCCCGGGGCGATTATCGGGCCCCCAGCGACAGTGAGGCTGCCGTCTGGCTGGAAAACGCAAAACTTATCCCCGACAAAGACGAGGACGAAAAACAATGAAGAGGCAGCAATTCAAGGATTTTGACGCCACGGAACTCTTCTGTCCCCACTGCCGCCGGGCCGTACCCGTCCGGAAGCGGCTGCTCCTTGTCTTATCAGAGGGAGAAAAGTACGACTATACCTGCGTTTTCTGCGGAACCTCCGCAGGGGACAAAATAGTGAAGGAAAGGGACCCGAAAATTCTGCTCAGATAACATTTCACCAAAAAAAGGCCGCTGCTTGTACAAAGCAGCGGCCTTCGTTTTCTTCTTTAAATCAATAACAAATTAACGCCCGATGACATAACGGTAGGGATCGATCTGGTCGCGGAGGATGGACAGCTCCGTCTCGCTCGGTCCGGCATTCTCGACAATCTTCGCGGCCTTGAGGAGCTCGAAGCCGCAATTATCCTGGACGTCCTTCTCGGAATAGCCGGGATTGACGGCAATGATCCGCATCCGCTTGGATGCCGGTTCAAAGTCCATAACGGCCATGTTGGTAATGATCTTGTAGGGACCCGCGCCCAGGGGCAGACCGGATTTCGCGCGGGAATCGCCGCCTTCCAGCCAGCCGGGAGTTGTAACGTAAGAACACTTTTCCGTAAAGCGCTTGGGGTCCTGGGGGGTCATGACCATCATCCGCCAGCAGAAAGACCCGAAATCGTTGGCCCCACCGCTCCCGGGGAAGCGAACCTTGGGTTTCTGGTGATCGTTGCCGATCCGGGTGGAATTCAGGTTTCCATACATATCGATCTGCGCTCCGCCGAGGAATGTATAGTCAAGCTGTCCGCGGCAGGCGGTTTCCATAATCTCCGCCATGCTGCTGGCCATAAGGGCCTTCCAGGTCGTCCGGGAGTCGCCGACGGAAATCGGCATCTCCGGAATCAACGGGGCCGCCCCACCCGCTTCGAATAGAATCACGAGATTGGGGGACTTCGTCTTTTGTGCAAGCATGGCAGCGGCACAGGGGGCGCCGGTACCTACACCGACACTGGCGCCGTCTTCAAGCTCCCTCGCAGCCGTACAAATCATCAACTCCATTGTGTTATAGTTAGCCATAATTCGTATTTATCCTCCTTTCTATGCCCTGGCGCCGACGAACAGCCACTCTTTTTGTCTGAGTTTGTTCATCTTGGCAATGCCGCCGTTTCTTTCGATGTACTCAAAGTGATCCTTTACACCGTAAATGTTTTTGTCGAGGAACGCCTTGAACTCTTCCGGATCCTTCTCCACCTTCAGCCATTCCCGGAGGTGTTCTTCATCCGAGAAATATTCGGCGTACATGTTGCCGGGGTAGCTGCCGTAGGGTACTTCGACCAGGGCATCGACGCACCAGTAGGGAATAAAGGTCGAGGTGGGATCTCTGCGGATTTCGTCGTTGGTGATCAGACGCTCGCAGGTCACGATAAGTTTCTTCGAGGAACGGGCAATGTCGTAGTCCGACATGAGAATGCCTTTGGTCCGGCAGTTGCCGTACATGTCCGCCTCATGGACATGAATAAGTCCTACATCCGAATACAGGGCGGGGACGAGGGCATAATTTGTTCCCGTGAAGGGGCACTTCACCTTCTTGGCGCCGCTGTATTTGAAAGTATCCGTACCCATCATGTTGCGGATGGGGTGGAAAGAAACTCCCGCGCAGGCTGCCTTATAACGCACAGCCAGGGTATAATTTGTCCACTCGGACACTTCCACCTCGCCGCTTTCCATATACTGCCGGGCGTTGGGAGACAGTCCTCTTGCTTCGAGGCCGATGATATAAGCTGCATCAACCTTGTTGAAACACTTCCCAGAGGAAAGAATC
>DMAT01000250.1 GCA_003451635.1 Syntrophus sp. (in: bacteria)
GGCGGCCGTAGCCGCCAGTGGAACGATCGGTTTTGTCGGTCTGATCATCCCCCATATCCTGAGACTGATCGTCGGTCCCGATCATCGTATCCTGTTGCCGGCCGCCTTTTTATTCGGCGGCACGTTTCTCGTTTTCGCGGACACCATGGCCCGCTGCCTTGTGTCACCGGCCGAACTGCCCGTCGGGGTCATTACCGCCCTCTGCGGCGCCCCATATTTCCTGGCCTTGCTGCGCCGAAGGTTGTCGTCATGACGCTCCTCCAAAGTGAAAATGTGAGCTTCCGCTACCATGGTCCCTGGGTACTCAGGCATGTGTCGTTTAGTGTTGAAAAGGGTTCTTTCGTCGGCATTCTCGGTCCGAACGGATCGGGGAAATCCACCCTCCTGAAGGTCATGGATGGAATTCTTACGCCCCAGGAAGGAATGGCAACCATGGATGGCCGGAGCATCCTGACGATGAGCAGAAGAGACATCGCCCGGCAGGTGGCTGTCGTTCCTCAGGATTATGGAGGAATATTTTCCTTTACCGCCAGGGAGATCGTCCTTATGGGCAGATCTCCCCATCTGGAACCATGGTCTTTTGAAGGGAAGAGAGATTACGAAACAGTCCACCGGGTCATGGCGCAGACTGATACTATGAGCTTCGCTGATCGCTCTCTGGAGCATCTCAGCGGGGGAGAACGCCAGCGGGTGCTGATTGCCAGGGCTCTGGCGCAGGAACCCCGTATTATGCTCCTCGATGAACCGACAGCATTTCTCGATATCCGTCATCAGGTGGAAATCATGAACCTGCTTAAATCGCTGAATAAAAAAGATGGACTTACGGTGTTGGCCGTTACCCACGACATCAATCTGGCGTCATTGTATTGCGACCGGATCATACTTTTGGACGGGGGGACAATCCATGCCGAAGGACCGCCTGCGGAAGTAATGACGGTGGACAACATTGAGGCGGTTTACGGACTGCCTGTTGTGTCGGGAAAGCATGAACTGACGGGCCGACCCGTCATTATGCCCCGGATGGAGCAAGATCTTCATAAGCATGGAGGAAATGTGGTTTCAAGGAGGGACTTGAAATAAGGCAGTAATCGATACGGCAGTATTCCGTCAGAAAAGGAAGCCGGTGCAAGACCGGCGCTGCCCCGCAACTGTAAGTGGAACGAAAACCGCAGCAGGCCACTGGTTTCAATAAATGAAGCCGGGAAGGCGCGGTAATTAGGTAGCCACAAGCCAGGAAACTTGTCTGACGAGAAAAATAATAATCTTTATCCCGTGGGGGAAAAGGAGGAAAAATGAAAAAAGATTTAGTTTTCTGGTTTTGTTGGATGATTTGTTTGTTCCCATCGGTATTTATGGAGGTCCCGGTTTTTGCTCAGACCAGTTCTCCCGCAGAGCCGGTGCGCATGGAAGAAGTGGTGGTTACAGCGACCAGAGACCGGGAAGAGGTCAGAAGGGTTCCCTCCAGCGTATCGGTGATCACGGCCGAGGATATCAAACAATCAGGGGCTACCTCGGTTGTCGATGTCCTGGATAAACTGGAAGGGATTCAAGTCCGCTCCTACAGCGGCAATTCCCCGGAGGCCATGATCGACCTGAGGGGCTTCGGCGGAGAAAATCCTTTCGGGAAAACACTGATCCTCCTTGACGGACGGCGCCTGAATCGCCCCGATATGCATTCAGCCAACTGGTTTCAGATCCCCCTGGGCAATATCGAGCGGATCGAAGTGGTCCGGGGCGCCAATGTTGTTCTGTACGGAGACAACGCCATCGGCGGCGTGATCAATATCATCACGAAAAAGGGCAAGGGAAGGCCGGTCGTCTCTGCCACAGCAACGGCGGGAAGCTACGGCCTGAACAACGAAAGGATCGGGATTTCTGGTAAGCAGGACAAGCTGGCCTACGCCGCCAACGGGGAGAACTATTTTTCCTGGGGCTACCGGGAACGTTCCAAACTCGCATCCCAATCAGGGAGCCTCGATCTCGGCTATGACCTGAGCGATCATTTCCAGTTGTCTTTGGGATTTGCCGGCAATCACACCAACTATGACCTTCCCGGCGCCCTGACGAAGGATCAGATGACCTCCGATCGTCGGCAATACCAGCCGGCAACGCCGCAAAACTGGAGCAACGCCGCGGACAATGACGACGGCATGGATAAGTCAGGCAGGATCAATCTGGGCGTCCAGGCCATGCGTGAGCAACTGGGGCAATTGGATCTTTTCTTTTCCTATGGGAAAAATGCTTTCGCCTACAACATGCCCTCCTGGAATACCAATCAGTACACAAATACGGATATGGATTCTTACGCCTTTAACCCCAAATACGTACTTGACGGTCATCTCTTCGGTTTTCAGAATAAGATTGTCGCCGGGGTGGACTACTACAATGAGCCCTACGCGAAGAATACCTGGGATAACCGGGAGCGCACCGTCAAGACCGGCTGGGCCGAGTTACGGCGGGAGACCATGGAATACTATGTTCGGGACGAGTTCATGCCCTGGGAAAATCTGATCCTTGCTGCCGGATACCGGGCCGGTGGTACTATCCTCGGCGGCAATTACACTGATTCCCAAAACGCGGCTAACAGCTTCTACAATCAGGAAAAACGCCATCCCGCCGAGGCCTATGAAGGGGCCGCCACCCTTCTGATCGGCAAGAAGTCAAATCTATACGGAAAATATTCCCGGATCTACCGCATCCCCTTTCTCGATGAGCAGGCAAGTTTCAATGGTTGGGGCGGCGGCTTTTACACCAATCTGGACAAGGAACGGGGACAGAGCATGGAGTTGGGAACCCTGCTCTATCCTCATGACTCCCTGAAAATAAGCCTGTCGGTGTTCCGGATCGACATGGAAGATGAAATCGCCTGGAACGATTCCACAAAAAGAAACGAGAATCTGGACCGCACGCGCCATCAGGGTGCGGAAGGGGCTATATCTTGGAACATCAAGGGTTATGTCACCATCACCGGGCAATATACCTACCATTTGGCGACCTTTGAGGACGGCCAGTACAACAAGAACGAACTGCCCCTGGTACCCAACCGGATCATGGGGGCCAGCGCCGACATTATGCTTCCGTACAATTTCACCCTCCGCCCGGAGGTCCGTTATGTAAGCGACTGCTACCTGTCGGGAGACTATAACAATGATGCCGAAAAACTCTCTTCCTAAATCCTCTATAATCTTTTCCTTTCCTACAACCGCAAACTGGACGTACGGAAGCGGCCGTTTACCTTCCGGGCATTTATCGG
>DMAT01000098.1 GCA_003451635.1 Syntrophus sp. (in: bacteria)
GGCAAAGCAGCTGCTGACAAATCACGACAAGCTGGCACGCGGCGAATTCAACCAGTTTGAAATCAATAAGATGGTGTCCGGTTCAACGGTCGGCATCATTGGTTTCGGTGGCATAGGGCAAGCGGCGGCAAAGCTCTTCCGATGTCTGGGATGTAGAATATACGCTATAAACTCAAGCGGCAGGACGCGGGAAGCGGTGGACTTCATCGGGACCCTGAAGGATCTCGACTACGTTTTAAAGGAATCCGACATTGTCGTCCTTTCCATCGCACTAAACAAGCAAACGCGCAACCTCATAGGCCGTCGCGAACTTGAGTTGATGAAGCCGGACGCTGTTTTGGTAAACGTAGCGCGAGCTGCACTTATAGGCGAGGCCGCTCTTTTCGAGCACCTTGTGAATAACCCTCATTTCAAGGCAGGCATCGACGCCTGGTGGGTCGAACCTTTCGGTACGGGCACCTTCAAGATGGATCATCCTTTCTGCGAGCTTCCCAATTTCATCGGCTCGCCGCACAATTCGGCGATGGTTCCCGGTGTCATTGAAAGAGCCGTCGAATTGGCGGCTTTAAATGTTCGTAATTTCATCCGGGAAAATCCGATTCGTGGGATAGTATCCCGCGAGCAATATAGATAACGTTTAATAAAAGGAGGAAATAGGTCTATGCAATGCGAACGTTTGGAAGGACATGTAGCACTCATTACCGGAGGCGGAAGGGGAATCGGTAAGGCCATAGCCAGGCGTCTTTACTCCGAAAAGGCCGATATTGTCATTTGCGGAACCACCGAGGACGTATTGAAGAAGGCTGCAGAAGAAATAGCTTCCGAAGACCGGGAGGTATTGCCCATGGTCTGTGATGTTTCCGATTCCAGGCAGGTAAAGGCGATGGTGGAAAAGGCCCGCCGGCGCTTTGGAAAAGTCGATATCCTGGTAAACAATGCTGCCGTAATGCTCAGACATATTGGTTACGAGCGGGCAACAAAGCCTTTTTACGAATTGGAAGAGGCGGACTGGGACCGTGTCATGGACGTAAACGTAAAAGGGATGTGGTTGTGTAGCAGCGAGGTCTTTTCCGACATGCGTGCCCAAAATTGGGGCCGTGTTATCAACATATCCTCAGACACCGTTTTCATGGGACGGGGTAACGGTATTCAGTACATCACCTCCAAGGCGGCGGTTGTGGGCATTACCAGGGGACTGGCGTTTGAAGCGGGTCCTTACGGAATTACTGTAAACGCAATCTCTCCGGGGCTTGTTCAAAGCGAAACGGTTCAGGAACATGATTTCAAAGAGATGAGCGAGGTACTTGCAAACAGTTCCGCAATCCCGAGGCTGGAATACCCGGAGGACCTGGCAGGTGCTGCGGCATGGCTGGCCTCGGATGACGCGGCTTTCGTGACGGGACAGAACATCAGCGTGTCGGGAGGGCTGAGTTTACATTGACTGATAAACGAAGTGTCGCGTTTCATTGACCGGGACAAAACCGCTTGACTGACGTTCGAATCCGAACGTGACGTCTCCGGCTGAGTTTGCTACCTCTCGCTCCATGCACGCGGTCCTTCAGACCGGTCCCAGCGGGTGGGTGACCGCGCCGCCTGAAAAGCGATTTCTGATCAATTGGAGTCAAGGAGTCCCATTCGGCAATGGTGACATTGTTAACCTGGAGGCAAAACCGACGGCTTGCAGGTCGGCAATTACATCCGAGGTGTGGACAGGAAAATTTTGACCGAGTTGCTTTTCTTTTGAATGATCAGACAATGCGATCTCATAGGACAGGAATTACCGAGGAGGATGATGGAAAAATGATGGAAATGATATCCTTTGATGCTGATAAGTGTACCAAATGCGGAATTTGCCTTGAAGTGTGCCCGATGGGCATAATATTCCGGGATGGTGACAAACCGCCCTTCATACCCGGGGAACTCCTCTCTATATGCATAAAGTGCGGGCACTGCGAGTCCTATTGCCCCACCGGGGCGGTCGCAACCGGATTCGAAGGGTACCTTCCCGCCGATAAGAGGGTGACCCCGCGTTTTCTTGCACCGGATGATCTGAAGGTCCACATGCTTTCAAGAAGAACTGCCCGGGTGTTCATGGACAAACCCGTCGAAAGGGAGAAGATCGAAGAGATCATGGACTCGGTCCGCTATGCACCATCGGGCGGCAACAATCAGCCAGTGAAGTGGTTTTTCGTGAGCGGCCGCGAAAAGGTTCACAGAATCGCCGCAAACGTGGCCGCCTGGATGGCATCGGTGGACGAAAAAGACCAGGACAGTCAGTTCTCTGAAATCTTGGGGAAAATAGCTGGAGCCTTCCATGAAGGAAAGGACATGATAACCCGAGATGCCCACCAACTGGTGTTGACGGCGGTACCTAAGGACAATCCCTGGGCGGAGACCGACGCTGTAATCGCAATGACGTGGTTCGAGATCCTCTGCCAGGCTTGGGGTATAGGCACCTGCTGGCTGGGCATGATAAAGATGCCCGCGACCGATGATCCTTCCGTAATAGGCCACCTGG
>DMAT01000137.1 GCA_003451635.1 Syntrophus sp. (in: bacteria)
GAGAGGCGTATCATAGCGCTGGGTTCAATCGCTTTACGATCCGGGAGTTCCTCTGCCCTTTTGAACAGACGGCGCGTCTGTGCAAAATGAACTATCTCCCCCCTTTCGCCGTCCAGGGAACCTACCGCTTAACCGATGGGGAACTCTCCCGCCATGCCACGGACTACGCCTTCCTCTTGCAGCAATTAGGGGCGAATGCATACAGTGGCGAAGCAATGGAGTCGTTTGCCTTCCTGAATGACTGGCTTGAGGCCAAACAAAGGACGCAGGGGCCATGACCGAAGGATTTCTGTTCCAGGCCCTTATCTATCTGACCGCAGCCATTGTCTGCGTGCCCATCGCCAAGCGCCTGGGCATGGGGTCGGTCCTTGGCTACCTGTTGGCGGGGATAGCCATTGGACCTTACGCCCTCGGCTTCATCGGCAGGGAAGGTCAGGATATCATGCACTTCGCCGAGTTCGGCGTCGTCATGATGCTCTTTTTAATCGGCCTCGAACTGGAGCCTTCTCATTTCTGGCGGTTGCGTCATCGTATCCTCGGCATGGGGTCCGCACAGATCATCGTTACCGCCCTGGTCCTATGTGCCGGCATGATGCTCCTGAACTTCAACTGGAAAACAGCCCTGGCCTCCAGCCTTGCCCTGGCCATGTCTTCGACGGCAATTGTACTGCAATCCATGAAAGAGAAGGGCCTCGGGGACACGGAGGCTGGAAAGAGTTCTTTTGCCGTCCTCCTTTTTCAGGATATCGCCGTGATCCCCATCCTCGCGTTGCTACCCCTGCTGGCGGTATCCACAGGTCATGGCACAGGTGCTCAGAGCAAGGCGATCATGGAAGGATTGCCGGGGTGGCTGCAGACGGCGGCAGTTCTTGGCGCCGGTGGGTCGGTGGTTCTGGCCGGGCGCTTTGTTATCGTTCCTTTTCTGCGCGTGGTGGCCAAAACCCATTTAAGAGAACTCCTCACTGCGGCCGCCTTGCTGATCGTGATTGCGACAGCCTTCCTGATGCAACTGGTCGGACTGAGTCCGGCCCTGGGGGCCTTTCTGGCCGGGGTTGTCCTCGCCAACAGCGAATTCCGCCATGAACTGGAAAGCGATATCGAACCCTTCAAGGGCCTGCTCCTCGGTCTGTTCTTCATCGCCGTCGGGGCCTCCATTAACTTCAAGCTCCTCGTTGACTCGCCCCTCCAGATCATTTCCCTGGTCTTCGCCGTTATCGCCGTTAAAGCCATTGTCCTCATAGGAACGGGAAGGCTCTTTAAAATAACCTTCGACCAGAACCTCATCTTTGCCCTGGGCTTATCCCAGGTCGGGGAATTCGCTTTTGTGCTTTTTGGCTTCATGCATCAGTTACACATCCTGCCGGACCACCTTGCAGATATGATGATGGCCGTCACGGCCTTCAGCATGACCATTACGCCGCTCTTGCTTTTCGTCAATGAACGGTTTATCCTTCCCCGGTTCGGAACCCTCAAAGAGCCGGAAAAAGAAGCGGACATCATCGACGTCCAGCACCCGGTCATTATCGCCGGGTTCGGCGATTTCGGGAGCACGATCGGACGTTTCCTCAGGGCCAACGGGATTGCAGCGACCATCCTCGATAACGATTCCGATCGCGTCGATCTCCTGAGAAAGATGGGATTCAAGGTATTCTACGGGGACGCCGCCCGGACCGATATCCTCAAATCAGCAGGGGCGGACGAGGCCCGCGTCCTGATTACCGCCGTAGCTGATCCGTCCACCAATTGTGATCTCGTCGAGAAAATACAAAAACACTATCCCCATCTGACCATCATGGTCAGAGTAAAAGATCGGGAGGACGCTTACGAAATTCTCGAAATGGGTGTAAAGGACGTGTACCGGGAGTCCCTGGACACCTCAATCCGCCTGGGTGTCGATGTCCTGGTTAGATTGGGATACCGGCGCTACTCTGCGACCCGGGCCGGTCAAAATTTCCTGAAATATGATGAAGCGGCGCTACTCAAGCTGGCCCCCCACTGCCATGATGAAAAGTCATATATATTCAACGCGAGAGAGCAAATCACCTTGCAGGAACAGCTCCTCGCCAATGACCGGGAGGTGAACCCGACCATCAATGACCATGCCTGGGAAAGTGACCTGCGGAAGGACCAATAAGGTGACTGGTAAAGAGAGAGATTGGAAGCTGTGCGGATTAATCTGATGACCGCGCGCCGGGATCAGTTAAATACAGGAGTGAACAAATGAAAGATCAATCCGGAACGAACCAGGAATTGATGCAGGAATTGTCTTTCCTGAGGCAGAAGCTTGCCCAAGTGGAGCAGTCGGAATCAAGGCGTAAGCAGACCGAAGAGGCGCTGCAGGATAGCGAAGCGCGCTATCGGCACTTGTTTGAGTTTATCAACGATGCCGTATTGGTCCATTTCATAGGAGAAGATGGTCAGCCCAGCCGTTTTGTAGAAGTCAATAATATCGCCTGCCAGAGACTGGGCTATACGCGGAAGGAGTTATTACAATTAACACCGATTGATATTGCCGCACCCGACAAAAACTCTGAACTACCTGAAATCAGAAAGAAACTTCAGAGCCACGGGCACACCCTTCTGGAAACCGTGCACCTGACAAAGGATGGACGGCGCGTGCCGGTGGAAAGCAACATCCGCCTCTTCAACTATAACGGCCAGCTCGCCGCAATGTCCATTTCCCGGGACATCACTATACGTAAACAAATGGAGGAAGATCTGCAGCGGGCCCACAAGCTGGAGTCCCTGGGTGTTTTGGCCGGAGGGATTGCCCATGATTTCAACAATCTCATGATGGCGGTCCAGGGATACATGGATCTCGCCCTCCTCGGGCTGGCGCCGAATAACAAAGTCCATAAGTATCTCGGATCTGCCCAGCAGTGCATGGCCCAAGCCAAGGAGCTTACCGGCAGGCTGATAACTTTTTCCATGGGCGGTTTTCCCTTCCGGAAGAGCTGCGATATCGCCGAGCTGGTCCGGGACGCCGTTCACAGGACTATAAAGGGAGAGGACGTCAAGGCGACCTTCGACTTTACGGACGACCTCTGGCCCACGGAGATCGACGAGCAGCAGATGAAGCAGGTCTTTTACAATCTAACGACGAACGCCCTGGAAGCCATGCCCCAGGGAGGGGCACTGACAGTGCGGGCGGGGAACGTAGAGATCCAGGGAGGAGACGCCCTCCCCCTCAAGGAGGGACCATACCTGCGTATCATCTTTGTCGATGAAGGGATCGGCATCCCGGAGGAACATCTGGCAAAGGTTTTTGATCCCTATTTCACTACCAAGGGGATGGGGGCGCAGAAGGGGATGGGCCTTGGCCTTTCGGTCTGTTATTCCGTATTGAAGAAGCACCAGGGGCATATTACCGTGGATTCAAGACCGGGTAAAGAGACGACCCTTACCCTTTATCTGCCGGCGCAGGTGGAACAGGCAACAGCAATAGATCCTCAGAAGTCATTATCGACCGGTGCGGTCCGGGTGCTGATCATGGACGATGAAATCCATATCCGTGAAATCGAGCGGGCCTATTTGGAGATGCTGAGTTACGAGGTGGAGGATGTGAAGGACGGGCAGGAGGCAATTGATGCCTACAAAAAGGCCCTTCATTCCGGGACACCCTTCGATCTGGTAATACTGGATCTGACGGTGCGCCATGGCCTGGGAGGCCAGTTGGCCATGGAGAGGCTTTTGAAGATAGATCCGGAGGTCATAGCCATTATTGCCTCCGGCTATGTGGACGACCCCGTCATAGAGCACTACGGCGATTACGGCTTCCGGGGGGCGCTGAAGAAGCCTTTCAACGGGGAGGAAATGAAAAATCTGGTGGAAAATATCCTGCAAAGGAAAAACACTTAGAACTGGTGAAAGCTGCCAATTGAGTCAGGAATTGACGAACCGCCGGGACAGGATCAGTTCCATGTTGCAGCCAAGGCAATTGGCCTGACCGGCGCGGCAGGGAGATGAAGAACAACGTTCAGTTTTAAATAAAATCAATGGAGGTGACCTATGTCGGTAAATACGGTGGAACGGTTTGATGATGTCAGCGTGCTGTGCAAGGCAAATATCTATTTTGACGGGAAGGTGATTAGTCATACCATTCTCTTCAAAGATGGCAAGAAAAAGACCGTGGGACTGATCTTTCCCGGTTCGTTTACCTTCAATACGGACGCCCCGGAAAGAATGGAGATAATCGCCGGCAACTCTCGAGTAAAGCAGGCCGGATCTGATCAATGGGTTCCCTACCCTTCGGGGACGTTTTTTCTTGTCCCGGGCAAGTCGTCATTTGAAATCGCCGTGGACGAAGGAGTTGCGGAATATGTCTGCTCCTTCGAATAAGGGAAGGTCCCTGGACTATCCCCTTTACGAGCGGATGAAGAAAAAAGCGCCCCAGGCTGCTAAATACTGGCTGATCGGGGATCGCCTTTTTCACGCCGGTCTGTTTCTGACCATGATGAGTATCCCGGCGTTGTTTTTCGCCTACACGCAATCAGGATTAAAGGCGATATTTATTTGGATAATTGCGGCTGTGGCGGGATCGGCGGGAACACTGGGGTTTGGAATCTACTTTAAAAGGGAATCATATAAACTGGCAATCAAAGCAGGGATTGACGTAAATAAACTATCCTGACGGGCGCCATTCCTGTTCCGGATCAAAGGATGTTCATGCTTTTGATCATTTTCGTTACCGCGGCCATATCGCCGCTGTGAAGCAATCCCCGGAGTTCATCGAGATTCTTGCCGTATAAGCTCAGGAACTTGTCCGTGTGGGGATTATCGGCGATCAGGTGGGCATAGAGATCGGGATGGGCGAAGATCCGGCCCAGATGATCGAGCCGTTCCCGGAGGGCAGGGGTGGAAAAACGCCGCAATTCCTCGGGGGAGACACCCGACTCGGCCATGGTCAACCCCAGCACGACGGTGTTGAAGTGGTTCAGGCCCTGAACGAGGGCCATCATCTTGTCATGCCCCTCCGGCGTGGCCTCCACAAGGTGGGCGCCATTTTTCTCCATGATGTCTTTCAGCCAGGGCAGCCAGCGCTCTCCCCGGCCGGGGCAGACGGCGATGTTTTGGCCGTCCAGGGAGGCGACCCGGGGACCGAAGAGGGGATGGAGGCCGATGACCTCGGAAACGGAAACCTCTAACATGGCCCGGACGGGGGCCTCCTTCAGGGAGGTGAGGTCCATGAGTAGTGAGTCGTGGGGCATGCAGGGGCCTACCTCCCGGATGACCGCGTCCGTCGCTGCTATGGGGACGCTCACGATAACCACCGGGCAAACCTCCGCCATCTGCCGGGGGGCGAGGCCGGTGTTACGCCCCGAAATCTGTACGGAATAACCTTCCTGCCGGAAAAAGGAGGCAAACCATTTACCCATCCCGCCTGTGCCGCCGATGATGCCGATCGGAAATTTATCTGCTCTCACTTTTTAACCCCGCCCTTCTCTTCTATTCCGCTGAGGAACGTTCAATGGCCCGCTGCCGCAGGAGATGATCCACGAGGACCAGGCAGACCATGGCCTCGCAGACGGGGAGAATCCGGGGGATGACGGAGACGTCGTGCCGGCCGCCGACAGCAAGCTTGACGGGCTTGCCGTTAATGTCCACCGTATCCTGCTCCCTGGAGATAGAGGGGATGGGCTTGCAGGCCGCCCGGATCACGAGATCCTGGCCGCTGGCGATCCCCGCCAGGATTCCCCCGGAATTATTGGCGGCAAATCCGGAAGGCAGGAGCGGGTCGTTGCATTGCGAGCCGGTCATGCCCGCAGCGGCAAATCCGGCGCCGATCTCCACCCCTTTAACCGTGCCGATGCCCATGAGGGACTTGGCCAGATCGGCGTCCAACTTGTCAAAGACGTGGGCGCCGAGACCTGCGGGGCAGCCCTGCACTATTATCTCCACGATCCCGCCCAGGGTATCCCCTTCCTTTTGAGCCTTCTTCAGCGCCGCTTCCATTTTTGTCGCCCCTACAGGGTCGGGGCAGTTAAAGCGGTTCCGCCCTGCCTCCGCCACGATTCCCGCTTCCGCTTTCACGCCGCCCAAGGCAAGGGTATAGGCACTGACCATGATCCCTTCCCGGGCGAGAAGCTTCCGGGCGATTGCCCCGGCGGCGACCCGGGACGCCGTTTCCCGTCCCGAAGCCCTTCCCCCGCCCCGGTGATCCCGGATGCCGTATTTCTGCTCATAAGTATAATCACCGTGCCCCGGCCGGAAGACATTCCGGAGGGCTTCATAATCCCTACTTCTGACGTCGCGATTCCAGATGATAAGAGAGATTGGGGTTCCCGTCGTCTTTCCCTCAAAGACCCCCGAGAGGATCTCGACCCGGTCGCCCTCCTTCCGGGGAGACGACCCCTCAGCCTGGCCCGGTTTTCGCCGCTCCAGTTCCGCCTGGATATCCGCCTCCGTCAATTCTATTCGGGGCGGACAGCCATCGATAACCGTCCCGAGGGCGGGGCCATGCGATTCCCCCCAAGTGGTGACCCGAAAAAGTACGCCCGTTGTATTTCCTGACATATCTGTTCCTTTCCTATCTCGACGCCGTCATGATTTCAGCCGCAACTTCATCCACCGAGCGCCCAATGGTATCTATGACCCGGTCGGCAACCAGGCGATAGACAGGTTCACGTTCCCGCAGCAGGATCTCGATTTCCGCAACCGTATCCGTACCGGAAAGGGAGGGACGCTGAGCATCGCTCACCCCGTCGTTCTTCAGACGCCCCGCGATGGTTGCCCCATCAGCCGTCAGCCAGAGGAAGAACCCATTTCTTTTGAGGGCTTTCACGTTTTGCTCATAAAGGACGGCGCCGCCGCCCAAAGCGATTATACAGCCTTCCCTCCCGGCAAGTTCATCGACGGCACTTCTTTCCAGCACACGGAATGCCTCCCATCCGCCGTCTGCGACTATTTCCCGAATCGTCTTTCCCAGGCGCTTCTGGATCATGGCGTCGGTATCAAAAAACGGGCGCTGTAATTTACCTGCCACGTTCCTTCCGACAGTGGTCTTCCCGCAACCGCGGTACCCCATCAAGATTATATTCATAAGTCCGGATCCAATCCATTCCTCAGACATAATGAGAGAAAATAATTATCCCCAAGATGTCAAAGCTTCGTTATCATTTATGATATAGCTTATCCAGCTCTTTCCAGAAACCCGGAAAGGATTTTTCCACACAAGCGGGGTTCCTTATCCTCATTCCCGGGACGACTAAACCCAAAACGGCAAAGCTCATGGCAATCCGGTGATCATTGTACGTCTCAATTTCCGCGACCCGGGGCTGCCCCCCGGTGATGACGAGGCTGTCCTGCCGCTCTTCAACCTGAATCCCCGTCTTTCTCAGCTCCGTGGCAGCGGCCGCCAGGCGATCGCTTTCCTTCAGGCGCAGATGTGACACATTGGCGATAACCGTCCGTCCCGGTCGCACTGCGGAGAGAATGGCCAGCGTAGGGACCATGTCGGGCATGTCCTTGAGATCGAAGACAAGATCTCCTCCGGGCAGCGGCCTTCCTGTCAGCTCAACCCCGTTTCCTTTCCGATCAACGAAACAGCCTGCATCCTCCAGAAGGGAAAGGAATCCCATATCACCCTGCAGGCTGTGGGGATTGATGTTTTCGACCCGTATCTTTCCCTGGCAGAGGGCGGCGGCCATGAAAAAATAGGAAGCGCTGGAGACGTCGCCTTCAATCCGGCAGCTTATTCCCTGATAGCACTGATTGCCTTTTACACGGTAACGGCAGGGAGCTGTTGTTTCCA
>DMAT01000327.1 GCA_003451635.1 Syntrophus sp. (in: bacteria)
ACTGGCGGCGCAAGCCAATTCACCCAAGGCTTTTGCCGTTACACCCCCCGCCCAGGTAGCGCCTGTCGCATCGCCGCCTGCAGCACCCGTTCAGCAACAACATGAGGGGCCGCATAATTCACTCATCGAGAAGGCGATGCAATCATTTCAAAATCATCAGTATGACCAGGCAGGGGAGATGTTCTATGCAATAACGCGTCAAAAAAATGTCGATATCCCGACATACGAAAGAGCCGTCCGCCGTCTGGCAGATTGTTACTATTTCATGGGTGAGCAGGGATTCGCGGGAAAATATATTGTTGCCGTTGAACATTACAAGGCCATCTTGCGGAATTATCCGGACCCGAAGGAAGAAAATGATCTGGCTTATTATCGATTGGCGATGAGCAATGACAAGTTGAAATTCTATTACGAGGCGGCTTCAGCCTATGACGGACTTATAAAAAAATACCCCGACTCGACATTTATCCAAGAAGCCATGTTCGGGATCGGGGAGATGACGCGAAAAATCGGCAGATATGCCCAGGCGACAGACCGCCTGCAGTTATATCTAAAAAAATTCCCCACAGGTAAATACAGCCGGGAGGCAAGATTCTCATTGGCGGCAAGCTATTACGAGATGAAGGATCTGAAAAACGCCCTTCAATTATATGAAGATCTTCTGAAAAGATGGCCGAACAAGGCGGACATACCCAGGGATGCCCTCCTATATATGGGATGCCTGCAGTATGAATCGGGAAGGTATCAGGATGCCATCGAATCGCTGTCCTACTTTTTGAGCATTTATCCCCAGGGAGACCAGGTTAAATCGGCTTATTATGCTTTAGCGGCCTCATTTTACGGCTGCCGCCAATACCCAACCGCCCTGCAACTTTTTTCCAAGGTCATCGAAACGTATCCAGGCACCCGGGAAGCAACAGAAAGCTTAATTGCCATGGCGAATCTAGGAATTCTACATCCGGAAATTAAATTTCCCGCACCTATGCCGGGCAGCAAATATGTCGAGAATCCCATTGACAGCTATGATCTGGTTCTTTCTGCCCTCCCCGACAGCGAAACCATGCAGCGCGTCCTTTATCTGAAGGCCCGTGGTCTGGATAAGACCGGCCGCTATCTCGAAGCCTTTGAGATATCAAGCGATGCCATCACCAGATATCCCAAAGGACCATATACGCAGGAAACGACAAAAGTTCTAAAAAGCGCCTTTAAAACCATGGTCAATGATTCATTCGCTCGCGAAGATTATCTGTCTATGGCTGATCTGTATTTTAAAACCTTCCATAAAGGGTTTTATGACCAGCAGGATGATGACGCACTGATGAAAATCGCAACGGCGTTGCAAAAACTTTCATTCAAAAAAGAGGCGTTGTCGATGCTTAATTATATGGATGCCGTCTGCAAAGACAGCATTGTCAGGGAAAATATCAAGAAGGATATTGAAAGTCTGAAACAGGTCGCTGCCACGGGGAATGAAAATCTCCTGAGTGGAGGGGACCGTCTTTATTTAGAAGGAAAATATCAGGAAGCCATTAAATGGTATGAAGACGCCCTCAACAGCTCCGATAAAGCCGATAAACGCTGGATATTTTACCGCCTGGCGTTGTGTGAGATAAAAGTGTCCAACGGGGACGCCGCGAAGAAGAAAATTGCGAGCCTCAAGGGAGGCGGTGAAGACGCCTTCTGGACCAAAGTGGCTGATTATATGTCGGAAGAAACCGCGCGGAAAGAAAAAAATATGGGATTGGCGCCGAATTGAACATGAGCCCGGGGGAACCTAATGAAAAACCTTTACCGCCATAAAGAAGATGAGCAAAAACAATATTTCACAGATCTTGCGGCGGAGCTTGCCCACGAAGTTCGTAATCCTTTGGGGAGCATTGAACTGCTTGCTTCTCTTTTGATGAAAAGCACGGATGATCAGACGAATATAAGGCGAGCAGCACAGATTATTAACGCGGTGAAAGAAATTAACGAAAGAATAACAAATATGATGGTTTCAACGAGGGCGCGGGAAATCGCTTTTGGAAAGATACAGATTCAAGACATCATTAGAGAAATTCTGCAATTTTCCGAGATGATGGGAGATGGGGAAAACATTTTTCTGCTGATGAAGTATGCGCCGTCAGAACCGGTAGTTTATGGAAACAGGGAAATGCTTAAGCAACTATTTCTGATGCTTATTCTTAATGCCTTGCAATCTATTCGGGAAGGGGAATATCTTTTCGTTGAAACGCGCTTCAAAATCGAAAAAATGGAAGCTTCGAAATCTTCTGATATGAATAGCGGCGGGTATTTCGAGATTCGTTTCTCTATGAAAACAAGCACAGAAAATGGGGAGACCATGAGAACTGTAAACAGTCTCGAATGGATGTTTCAGAAAGAAGAAATGAAAACGGGTCTTGGGATTGCCGTTGTATCCAGCATCGTAGAGATGCATCAGGGCTCCGTTCATCTGGAAAAAGACGAAGGCAGCTTGGTATTTTGTATATCTCTGCCGGCATTCTCCGGTCAAAGCTGAAATGAAAAACAAGAAAATACTCATTGTGGATGATGATCTGACCATGAGAATGGCCCTTGCCGACTCTCTTGAGACGAGCGGTTACGATGTCTGTATTGCCGAAAATGGCGATGAAGCCCTTAAAATGTTTGGTAAAAATCATTATGAAGTTGTTGTGACGGACATGAGAATGCCCAAGATGGGTGGGATGGATGTCCTTAAAGAAATAAAAAAAATATCCCCTCAGACGCCGGTTATCCTCATTACGGCGTACGGAACGGTAAAAACAGCAGTGGAAGCCATGAAGGAAGGGGCGGCTGAGTTTATCATGAAGCCCTTTTCCCTTGATGATCTGGAATTCGCGGTCAGAAATGTCCTGGCATCGCGAGTTGAGTTGGATACGCCCAGCGATGCGCTCGCGGAGGCATCATACCCGGCCTCGATGGAAATTATTACCAGAAATGACAGAATTATCAAACTCCTTGCCATGTTGAAAAACGTCTCCAAAAGTCGGTCAAGTGTCCTGATTCAGGGGGAAAGCGGCACCGGCAAGGAATTATTTGCCCGCTTTATATATCTTCACAGCAAGAGAAGGCAAAACCCGTTTGTTGCCGTCAATTGTGCAGCCATTCCCAACAATCTCCTCGAAAGTGAAATGTTCGGTTACGAGAAAGGCGCTTTTACGGGCGCCCTTTTTCGTAAACCCGGAAAATTTGAGCTCGCCGATGGAGGGACGTTGCTCCTTGACGAGGTCAGTGAAATGGATGTCCAGCTTCAAGCCAAACTCCTGCGCGTCATTCAGGAAGGTGAGATCGATCGGTTGGGAGGGAAGGCCCCCGTATCTGTGGATGTCAGGATCATTGCAACGACCAATATCGACTTAAAGGCCGCCATTGAAGATAAAAAATTCCGTGGAGATTTATTTTATAGATTAAACGTCATTCCCCTCGTTATACCGGCCTTGCGTGAACGGAAGGACGATATACCCCTCCTTGCGGATCATTTTTTGAAAAAATACAGTCAGGCTAACGACACCAGGAAACCGGATCTATCCCCGCAGGCTATTGACTCCTTGATGGCCCATGACTGGCCGGGGAATGTCCGGGA
>DMAT01000438.1 GCA_003451635.1 Syntrophus sp. (in: bacteria)
GAACCGGGCCCGGGGATGGCCTGGTAGTGGGCCTTGGACGCCGCGTATTCCGGGGCCATCCACGCAAACAAGCCATTAAGAGTACTGACGAAGCCGCTGGAAGAGGCCGGGGGGCCATAGGACGCGAAAATAAAGAGGACAATACCCGACAGGGCAAACGCCGCCGGAATCCAGGGCCAGTAGGGGATGCGCTGTCTTTTTGGGGTATCCATCATTCTACCCTCCGCAGGAGACATAGCCGCTTTTGGTGCCGCCTCCAGATGGTGCGGCCGCGCCACTTTTCGGGGTCGTCTTTCCTTGAGGTTTCAAGGTTGCGGGGGAAGTCGTCCCTGGCAGGGAAGCACCGGAGATAACGTTTTCCGCAGTTTCAACCGGGTAGTAAAAACGTTTATTCCCCCATTCCATCCACGAGGGGTCATAAAGCATCACGTCCTCGAAGCCCATGAGCCGGAGAATAAAATAGCCGAAGGAGCCACGGCGGCCCGATTGGCAGTAAGTAATCACAGACCGGCCGGGGTCGAAGCCGCTGTAAAGTTTTTGCAGCGCCTCGTAAGGCTTGATCGCCTTGCTCTCGGGATTGTTCCAGTTGAGGGTGTAGTCGCTGTTGTAAGCGGACGGCACATGCCCCAGCTTGAGCACCGTGCCATCCAGGGCGGGTTTGGGCATTTCTCCCAGATATTCATCCCGTGTCCGGACATCCAGGATCTGATAATAGGGATCAGCGAGCCGCGGCAGCAGGTAATCGGCCTTCGCCCATTTACGCAGGTCGATCTCGTCCGCCGGTGCCTGGTAGAGTACCGCCTCGGGCTTGCGGGGGGTTGCAACCGTTTCGCCACCGGCGTCGATCCAGCCGTCGATGCCGCGTTCCAGCACCTTCATCTTTTTGTGCCCGAGCAGATCGAGAACCCAGAAGAGGGAGGAACTGGTTGCGCCGCCGTCGCTTTTCGCTGAATCGTAAAGGATCACGGTGTCGTTCCGGGCGATGCCGTGCTCGCCGAGGAGTTGTTGGGCCCGGGCGATCCCCACGAAGACCTCGCCCATGTTGTTGGCAGTATCGGCCTGCTGAAAGAGCTCCCAGGACATGCTGATGGCGCCGGGAATCAGCTTTCCGGCAACATCCTTGTCTGCACGAACGTCGACAATGACGAGGCTGGCGTCGTTCTTGTGGGCCTTCAGCCATGCGGCGGTCGCCAAAAAATGGGCGTTGGGATAATCTTTACCGGCGGCTGAAGCCAGCGACCAATAGAGGCCGAGGAGCAAAACCGCAACGATCGCCACATATCGAATCATTTTGATCTTCATCTCTTTATCCTCCTTCTCCTTGAACATGCCGCCGCCGATGCGACTCAATCGTCCTTTTTCGGTCCCCGGTCGAACTCGATGATCCTGGCGAAGTCCTTGTCCGGACCTTTACGGACCTGATGATACAATGGGCTCTCCTTCCCGACCCGTCCCCCCATGTCATAGGTAAAATCAGCAACCGCCACATGGCGCAGCCAGTAGCCGGTCCGCACCGGTCCCGCTGCGTTATAAGCGGAGTGGAAATGAACAAAGAGATCCCGGGGTTCCGGCCGCGAGTCGCGCCAGATGACGGGCGCTTCGGGAAAAAATACCGGATTGATCCGCTCCTGGTCGGGGATAGCGTTAGCAGCCAGGGGCAGCGTCATCCGTACCGCCGTTCCTTCATAAAGTTTTGCGCCAGCGGGCATGTCCGAACTGTAGAAACGGTTTTCGTTGAAACAGACGAATTGCAACCGACCGAAGTCTTTGGGATCTTCCGGTCGGAAATAATAACCGACGAAGGGTCCGAATCCGATCATCCCGCCGTCATGCACCTGCTCCAGTCGGGCCATGTAGCCATGGGGGACAACAACTCCTTCCGGTGTCGACGGGTCAGACCGGCAACCGGATATTATCGCCGCGCACGTCCAGATCAGAAGAAAGTTCAGGATTATCGTCTTGCAGCTTTCAGCTTTCATAAAGAGCTTATCTCATCATGAGCGTTTAGCAATGACCGACCGCGTGGTCGACATTCTAAGTTTCCCAAAGTTCTTTCCCCTTCACTCTTCGCGGGCAATTCGGACAATTTCTTTCGCGATGTCCTCAGGTGAAAGGATAAAATCAATATTCCCGCTTGCTATTGCGCTCTCAGGCATATCCGGCTGGCTGGCGGTTTCGGGTTTCTGCGCAAAGGTCGTACCGCAGACTTCTTTTATGCTGTGCAAGGCTGCGGCACCATCACCATCAAAGCCGGAGACAATGACAGCAATCAGTTTGCCGTCCCAGTTCTTTGCCAGGGAACGCATGAAAACCGTAATCACGTCGGGCCATCCCCAGGGCTTTGATATCGGTTTGAGACGAAATTCTCCATCAAGAACGTGCAAATCACGTTTTTCCGGGATGACGAACACATGGTTGGGTTCGATGTCCAACCGTTCCGTGATCAGTTCCACCGGCATCTTCGTGTAGCTCGGGAGAATCTCGTGGAGCAGGGTGGCTACTTCTCTAAGATGATTGACAATGACGATGGCAACGCCCATATCGGCCGGCAGATGCTTTAATAAACGAATATAGGCATCGAGGCCACCAGCTGAACCGCCTACGCAAATGACAGGATAGTTCTTCCCGGTTTTCATCTACTCACCTTGACCCGCTACTTTCATTCAAGGACACTGTTCGCTCTCTTCCCTGATCGGCTTTCGAACCATAGGTATTTGCATAGACCCAGGCAAACTCAGCGCCGAGGGAGAATCTCCTGTTACAAGGCAGCCAGAACACGCTCCATCCTGACCCGCACCTGCGCGGCAATTTCAGTGAGCCCGACATTACCGATCACACCAAGTGCAGCCACCGGATCCATGACCATCACGACTGTTTTGTTGTCGTCATCCCGGTAGACAACCACATTGCAGGGCAGGAGAGTGCCGATGTTTATCTCTCTGGCAAACGCCTCCCATGCCAGTGCCGGGTTGCAGGCACCGAGAATGACATAGTCACGAAAGTCTCTGCCCAGTTTTTCCTTGAATTTGTTTTTCACATTGAACTCGGTAAGGATGCCGAAGCCTTCCTTTGCCAATTCCGCGCGCACCTGCATTTCAACCTCACCGAAGGGTGTGTTGAATCTTCTGCCAAATGCATATGCTGTTTGCAGCTCCATTATGGCCTCCTCTTAGACAAGGATTGTCTTCCACTCCCCCTGCAATCGGTCACAAGCCCATCTTCCTGTCTTGCTTATTTCTTTATCTGCGCTGCCTTCATTGCTGAACGCATAGGTGGATACGGGCAACAGGTAAGTCTATTTAAGCCGGGCCTCGACCGATTTCCAGTCAATGTTCTTGAAAAACGCCTCGACATAATCGGCCCGTTTCAGACCGTAATCGAGCATGAAGGCATGCTCAAAGACATCCATGACCAGGATCGGCATGCAGCCCGCCGGATGCCCCTGATCATGCTCATTGATCCAGAAGTTAAAGAGCCTGCCACTGACATTGTCCTGATAGAGAACGACCCAGCCGATCCCGCGCATGGCTCCCGTTGCCATGAAATCCTTCTGCCATGCCTCGATGCTGCCAAAATCCTCAATCTTCTTCCGTGCAAGCCGGCTGTTCAGATCGACTTTCCCGTTCCCCCCCAGCGTTTCAAAATAGTATTCATGGAGCCGCATGCCATTGAACTCCCAGCCGAGCCGCCGCTTCAGTTCCGCAAATTCCGGATTAGCGGCCTTTCCATCCTTCACCATCTGTCCGAGGGTCTCGATCAGTTTGTTGGTGTTGGTCACATACCCCTGATAGAGGGTAAAGTGGTTTTTAAGCATCGCCTCGCTGAAACCCGCCATGCCGATAAGCCTCGCATAATCTTTTGCCGTGTATGCCATGATCTTCTCCCCTCTGTTTTGTACAGGTGTTGATCGCCCGCTCTCGGGTGCCGCCACGATCCAGGGCGCCGTGGTTTGGGCATCAGCCACTGCCGCGCTGCACAAGATCAGCAATGAAAGTATTATTGTTCGTTTCATGATCTACCTCTCTTCCGATGTTTTGAGGGCGGAG
>DMAT01000398.1 GCA_003451635.1 Syntrophus sp. (in: bacteria)
GAGTTTTGCGGAGTAGTGGGAGAAGGAATCATTCATGTTCCTGGGGGAGAAGGATCACCTTAGTTGCTTCCGTTCCCGCGGCGACAAGCTGGAAGCCCCTCTGGGCCTCCGCGAGAGGCAGGCGGTGGGAGATCATATTTTCCACAGGCAGGCGGTTAAAGCGGATCAGATTGATCGCCGCCATGGCATCGTAGGGGCTGTTGCCGTAGGAAGGCATGAGTTTGATCTCGTTGCGCCAGAAATCATTGAGGGGCACGGACAGATTGACCCCCGGCTCCGTCGTGGCAAAACAGAGAATTGTTCCCCCCCGGTCCACCGATTGCAGCGCCTGATCGAAAGCGGCGGGGGCGCCGGTGCAGACAATGACGAGGTCCGCAGGGCGCTGATCGTTAACGCTCCGCACCCAGGCCGGAATATCCTCCCGGGCGTCACTGACGGCGTCGGCGCCAAAGTTCAGGGCCTGGTCCCGCCGGTAGGCGTTGATGTCCGTGGCCATGATCCTTCCCGCCCCGGAGGCCCGGGCCAGCATGATATGCAGGATGCCGGAGATGCCGCTGCCCAGCACCAGCACCGCGTGTCCCGGTTGCAGGCGGGCCAGGCGCTGCCCCCGGATGACGCAGGCCAGGGGCTCTACCATGGCGCCGGCAGCGAAGGAAACCTCCGGAGGCAGGAGAAAAACCCCCCGATCAACATTGAGCCGGGGAACCCGGAGATATTCGGCGAAACCGCCGGGATCGTAATTGGTGCTGTGGAGGGTCTCGCAAGCGGTGTGGTATCCTTGCAGGCAGTAATGGCAGGTATTGCAGGGGATATGGTGGGAGACAAAGACCCGGTCTCCGGGGCGACACTTTGTTACCCCTTCGCCGACCTCGGCGACAACCCCGGCGATTTCATGGCCCAGGACCAGGGGCGCCTTCCTGATCCAGTACCACTCCATGATATCGCTGCCGCAGATCCCGCTGGCCATTACCTTGACGAGGATCTCCCCGGGGCCGATCCGGGGCGCCGGGATCTCCTCAATCCTTACGTCATTATTCCGATAATACATGGCTACGCGCATGGACTATCCCCCCGCCGGCATTATTTTTTCCCTTTGACAGCTTTTGCTTTTCTGCTCTTTTCCGCCTTGACGTCGTTGAAAAGCTCCCAAGCTTCCCTGGCCGTGAGGTCTTCGTGGATGATGGCATGGAGGGCCCTCATCATGGCCACGGGGTGAGGGTTCTGCCAGACATTTCGGCCCAGATTGAGGCCGATGGCGCCGTTTTGCATCCCGTCGTAAACAAAATCAAAGACTTCCTTCTCCGTTTCGCATTTTGGCCCTCCCGCCATGACGACGGGAACGGGGCAGCCGGCCACCACTTTGTCGAAATTCTTGCACCAGTAGGTTTTCACCACCCGCGCTCCCAACTCGGCGGCAATGCGGGAGCACAGGGCCAGGTACCGGGCATCCCGTTTTTCCAGCTCCTTGCCGACGGCGGTGACGGCCATGACGGGAATGCCGAAATCCTCGCACTGATTGACGATTTCGGAAAGGTTCATCAGTGATTCCCGTTCGTAGTCGGTCCCCACGAAGATCGATATCCCCACGGCCGCGGCGTTGAGGCGGAGGATCTCTTCGATGGAAGTGGTGAGGGATTCATTGGCGAGGTCCTTGCCCAGGACGCTGGCCCCCCCCGATACCCGGAGAATAACGGGCTTGCTCCCGACGGGATTGACGGCGGACCGCAGGACGCCCCTGGTTACAAAAAGGGCGTCGCAGTAGGGAAGCAGCGGTTTGATGGTTTCTCCGGGTTTCTCCAGGCACGATGTCGGTCCCTGGAAATAGCCGTGATCGATAGGCAGAAAGAAGCAGTGTCCATCTGCCTGAATTAGCTGGGACAGGCGGTTTTCCATTCCCCAATCCATAATAATTAGCCTCCGTGATAATAATTTTTATTTGGTAGCCTATCACATTCCCCGCATCATGGGTAGGGTGATTTGCATGGATAATTTAATCTGGCGGGAGGGTCGCATTTCGTATATAGGTGAAAAAGTTGCGAAGCTCTCAACCAAATATCATGTCAGGAGCGCACCCCTATGAACAAAGAAGCCTTCCGCAAGATCAGCTACGGCCTGTATCTTGTCAGTTCCGTCCAGGACGGCAAGTTCAACGGCCAGATTGCCAACAGCATGTTTCAGGTCACCTCGGAGCCATCCACCATCGCCGTCAGCATCAACAAGGAAAACCTGACCCATTCTTATATCAAGGCCAGCCGGGTCTTTTCCGTTTCCATTCTCTCCGAGGAGGCCCCGATGACCTTCATCGGTCTTTTCGGCTTCAAATCGGGCCGGGACGTCGACAAATTCAAGAATGTCCAGTACCGGGTCGGGAAAACCGGCGCGCCCATCGTCATGGATAATGCCGTGGCCTATCTGGAGGTCAAGCTGATCCAGGAGCTGGAATGCGGCTCCCACACAATTTTTGTCGGGGAGGTCGTCGATTACGACAATCTCGGCAATGATCCCCCCATGACCTACGCCTACTATCATACCGTCAGGAAGGGCAAGGCCCCCAAGACAGCACCAAGCTATCAGGCAGAAGAACCCAAAGCGGTGGTCGCGAAGGCGGCCAGCTATGTGTGTTCAATCTGCGGATACGTCTATGACCCCGCCGCCGGTGAACCGGAACACGGCGCCCCGGCCGGAACGCCCTTTGAGGATCTGCCCGACGACTGGACCTGTCCCGTCTGCGGCGCCGACAAGTCCCATTTTGAGCGGGAGGCATAATCCGCCGGAAGACAACCAAATGACTGGACGGTGACACTTAGACTATGCTTGCCTTAATCTTGGTATTGTTCGTATTTTTTCTGTTTATCCTATATTTTGTGAACAAGGGCTCGACCTTGACGGCCCAGGAGGCGCTAGGGAACTACCTGAACGCCGTAATTGGCGGACGCACGGAAGCGGCCTATAATTACCTTTCTGCGGCAGATAAAGCAAAGGAGAGCCTTCCCGATTATAAAAATGCAAATTCCCTGGGAAGCGGCTTGATCGCTCAGGTAATCGGAGGCAAAATTTCTTTTGCTCTGGAAAATCTAGATATTACAGGAGACAGGGCCACGGCAACGGTGGCCATGACGTCCCCCGATTTCCCCTTGATGATCCAGGATATCTTCCAGAGTCTGCCCCCAGCCGGGATTCCCGGACAGACCCTGGAGACCTTAACCTTTGTCTGCCGGCATATCAGCCATTTCCTGGACAAATATCAGGGGAAGGGCCTCCCGATGCAGACCACAAAGGAAACCTTTTCCCTCCTCCGGGAAGGCGACGGTTGGAAGATCAAAAGATGATCTTTCCCCAGACCCGGCGTAACCTCAGGGAGTTACTGACGACGGAGACGGAACTCAGGGCCATGGCCGCGGCGGCGAATTCCGGGTTCAGGAGGATGCCTCCGAAGGGATAAAGGACCCCGGCGGCGATGGGGATGCCGATAATGTTGTAGATGAAGGCCCAGAAAAGATTCTGACGGA
>DMAT01000267.1 GCA_003451635.1 Syntrophus sp. (in: bacteria)
TATCAGGAAACCACCGACATCGAGGATATCATAATCCAAGTAGGCCGGACCGGGGTTTTGACCCCCGTGGCGATCATGACTCCCGTTCAGATCGGCGGCGTCACCGTCAGTCGCGCCAGCCTCCATAACCAGGATGAAATCGACCGGAAGGACATCCGTATCGGCGATACCGTCGTCGTCCAACGGGCCGGAGACGTCATCCCCGAGGTCGTCAAAGTCGTACACAAAGGCACGGAACGGCCTCCCCCATACAAAATTCCGGTCTCCTGCCCTTTCTGCAAATCAGCGGTCGTCCGCCTCGACGGCGAAGCGGCCCACCGCTGCATCGGCATCGTCTGCCCCGCCCAGATCAAGGAACACATCGTCCATTTCGCCTCTCGGGGGGGGGTCGATATCGAGGGTCTGGGAGAAAAAATGGTTTATCAGCTCGT
Source organism: Syntrophus sp. (in: bacteria) (assembly GCA_003451635.1). Lineage (GTDB taxonomy): Bacteria > Desulfobacterota > Syntrophia > Syntrophales > UBA8958 > UBA8958. The sequence continues at coordinate 432 of DMAT01000267.1, forward strand.
TGACGCCGGTCTGATCAAAGACCCGGCGGACCTGTATTTTCTGAAGGCCGAACAGTTGCTGCCCCTGGAAAGGACGGGAGAGAAATCGGCAGGAAACCTGTTGCGGGCAATCGCCGGGACAAGGAGTCCTTTCCTCGAAAAACTTATCTTCGCCCTTGGAATCCGCCATGCCGGGGAAAATACGGCCAAGATCCTCGCCCGTAAATATGACGCCCTGGAAGATATCATGGCGGCAACCGTCGATGAACTGACGACGATTCCCGATGTCGGTCCGGAGGCGGCAAAAAGCATCGTCCGCTTCTTTCAGGAACCATCGAACCTGGAGTTCCTGGCGAAGCTGAAAACAGCCGGTGTCGCGCCTATCAATCGCCTCTTTTCTGCGGCAACCGAATCGTCAGGGGCGTTTTCGGGAAAAACATTCGTCCTCACGGGAACCCTGGAACGCATGAACAGGCAGGAAGCCAGGGATCTTATCGAATCCCGGGGCGGGAAAACTACGGAATCGGTCACAAAGAAAACCGATTACGTGATCGCCGGTACGTCGGCCGGCTCCAAGCTGGATAAGGCAAAAACTCTTGGTATTTCAATCCTTGACGAAGAGGCCTTTTTTTTGTTAATGGAATCAATATGAAATCGTACATTGACCTCAACTGTGACATGGGAGAATCCTACGGCGCCTACACCATCGGCGGCGACGACATGGTCATCCCCTATATCACCTCCGCCAATATCGCCTGCGGTTTCCATGCCTCGGACCCCTCCGTCATGGACCGAACGGTCCGTCTATGTAAAGAGAACGGGGTAAGGATCGGCGCCCATCCGGGGTTCCCGGACCTGGTCGGCTTCGGAAGGCGCTTCATGGACATTGCCCCGGAAGATCTTGTCAACAATGTGATTTACCAGGTCGGGGCGCTAAAGGGTTTTCTTGATCGCTACGCCCTGCCCCTTCAGCATGTAAAACTCCACGGCGCCCTTTACAATTATCTGGTCACCGAGGAAGAACTCCTCATGAAAGTCGCCCGCGTTCTCCGGGACAGCTTCGGCAACCCCATCTTCCTGACATTGGCCACGGGCAATACGGACAGACTCCGGGAACGGTGCCGGCAGGAAGGTATCCGTCTGGCCCTGGAGGCCTTCCCGGACCGCGCCTATACCGACGACGGTGAGCTCCTTTCCCGGAAACTTCCCGGCGCCGTTCTCAAGGACCATGAAGAGATCGCCCGGCGTGCGGTGGAGATGGTCGTAAAGAAGGGCCTGGAAAGCGTCACCGGGCGCTGGATCGGGATGGAAATCCATACTTTGTGTCTCCACGGTGATAATCGGGAGAGCATCGAGGCGGCGGCAAACATTAACCGTCTTATCCGGGAAAACCAGCTGCAGTTGGCCCCCCTTTCCGATTTTCTGACATGATTATAAAGCGTTACGCCGAGAGCGCCCTCCGAATCATCTTCGGCAGCCAGATAGATATGGAGGTCCACGAGAAGGTCCGGCGGGCATTCTTCCTTCTCATATCGCTGCGTCGCGCCGATATTATAGAAGTAATTCCTTCTTTTTGTTCCTGCCTGGTGATTTACAAGGATGATCTTACATCTTACGAAACCCTGGCTGACCTTCTGAGAGAGCGCCTTGCCGACTTGTCGGCCGTCGAGATGCCCCCCCCGCAGATCCACGAAATTCCCGTCCACTATGGCGGCGACTACGGTCCCGATCTTTCCTTCGTGGCTAAACACTGCCGGCTGGATATATCCGAGGTTATCGAAAGACACTGTGCCGAGCTTTACACCGTCTTTACCGTGGGCTTCACCCCCGGTTTCCCCTATCTGGGAACCCTCGACGAAACTATTGCCGCCCCCCGCCTGGAAACCCCCCGGACAAGAATTCCGGCCGGTTCAGTGGGCATCGCCCAACTGCAGACAGGGATTTATCCCTTTGAGTCACCGGCAGGCTGGCGCATTATCGGCCGCACGGATATCCGGCTTTTCGATCCGTCCCGTCCACCCTACAGCCTCATGCAGATCGGCGACAAAGTCCGCTTTATCGAGGAGCGCTGAAATAATGACCCCTGCCATTACCGTTCGTAATCCCGGCCTCTTCTCCCTGATCGTCGATCTGGGGCGCACTGGTTTTGGCGCCGTCGGCGTACCCGCGTCATCGGCCCTGGACAGTTATGCCTGTCAGGCCCTGTACTCCCTCCTGAATTGCGCCAACGCGCCGATCATGGAAGTTATCGGTCCGAGATTTGCCCTGCAATTTGACGCCGATGTCGTCTGCGCTATCGCCGGGGCCAAGGTCAAGGCCTTCCTCGATGATACGCCCCTTCGACCCTGGGCTTCCTTTCAGGCAAAAAAGGGGAGTCTCCTGCGAGTAAAGGAGATTACCGAAGGCTTTCGATACTATATCGGTTTTGCGGGAAAGATTAAAGCGGAGGCGGTCATGGGCAGTTACACGACCAATATCGAATGCCGTTTCGGCGGTTTGAACGGGGCAGCCCTTAAAAGCGGCGATATCCTTCACCTTGAGGAGTCCCGGAAAATGGAAACGAACGTCATCCCCCTGAACCTGATCCCGCCCATGAATTCCCCCCACATCCTCCGAGTCATAGAAGGCCCCGAAGCCGACGCTTTCACCGCTGACTCATGCCGCCATTTCTGGGAAAAGGGCAGTCATGAACTCTTTACCGTATCGACAAATCTCAATCGAACGGGAATCCGCCTGGAAGGGACGCCCCTGGTCTTCAAACCGGAGGCAGCGAAAAGCATCGTGTCCGAGGGTATCGTCCCCGGCACGGTCCAGATCCCCGGTGACGGGTTGCCGATCATCCAGCTTCACGAAAGAACGATCGGCGGCTATGCCCGGATTGCCGTAATTGCCCGGGCGGATCAGGACCGCCTCGCCCACCTGAAAGCCGGCGATCTGGTCTGTTTCGAAAGGATCGCCGTGGAAGAAGGAGAGCGTCTCTGGGCGGACAAGCAAAAACGAGTCGCTCAGCTGCAATCCAAAACATTTAATGGACATGAATAATTTGAGACGAATAATTCTTGAAATGTGAAACCCGTCCCTAATCATCCGTAGGCTATCGTTAAATGAAGCGTATCCATGTAACCATTACCGGTCGTGTCCAGGGAGTCGCTTTTCGCGCCGCCACCCGGGAGGCGGCGATAGCTCTCAACTTGACGGGGTGGGTGAAAAACCTGCGGGATGGACGGGTGGAAGCGATCTTCGAAGGTGAAGACGATCAAATGGAACTCATTCAGCACTGGTGTAAACATGGCCCGCCGCTGGCCCGGGTGACCGGGGTTGATTTAAGTGAAGAAGATTATACGGGAGAATTCCGGGAATTCACCGTTCTGTATGGCTAATAAAATAAACCGGGGGGATAGAAATGTCTCTGACCATGAAGATTGAAAACAAGATGTCTGGTTACCATGTTGTCAAGCTTATCGGTCGCCTTGACGGTACAACATATGCGGAATGTGAGTCCAATATTGCCTCGCTTCTGATTCCCGAAACAAAGACCCTGATGTTTGACATGACCAACTTGGATTACATAAGCAGCATGGGTTTGCGAATTATTATTACGACCAGGAGATTTATTGAGGGTAACGGCGGCAGTGTCCAAATGATCAATATGCAGCCGCAAATTGAAAAGGTATTTAAGATCGCTAATCTACTTAATGGTATTATGCTTTTTGCCAGCGTGAAGGAAGCCGACGATTATTTTGAGGCGATGCAGAAAAAAGTCTTAGATACCTTGCGATAAAAAAAAC
>DMAT01000318.1:0-4326 GCA_003451635.1 Syntrophus sp. (in: bacteria)
TTAGGCAGGAATGGCGCTGGTAAGTCAACTCTCATGAAATTGCTCATGGGAGATATTACCCCGGATAACGGCGAGATCATCCGCAACGGCGAGGTGAGAATCGCCATGCTGCCCCAGGACGTTCCTGACGACCTCCCGGGGGTCGTCTATGACGTTGTGGCCTCCGGTGGCATGGAGCACCTGGAACTGCTCCGGGAATACCATGATCTCACCCTAGAGATGGCCCGGCGCAGCGATAGCAGCCTCCTGAAGAAGCTCGAACGTGTTCAGCACCGACTGGAGAGTTCCGGCGCCTGGCTTTTTCATCAGCGGGTAGAAAAGGTGATTGCCAGGATTGATGTTGATGAGAACGCCGAATTCCGGCCACTGTCGGCAGGGATGAAACGCCGGGTTTATCTGGCCAGAGCCTTGGTGAACGACCCGGACCTCCTGCTCCTGGATGAGCCGACAAACCATCTGGATCTTCACACCATCCTCTGGCTCGAAGATTTCCTTTTAAAGTTCGAAAAAACCCTCATGTTCGTGACCCATGACCGGGCGTTTCTCCAGCGACTGGCGACACGCATCGTGGAAATAGACCGCGGCCGCCTGATTGCGTTTTCCTGTAATTACAGCACGTACCTTGAGCGACGTCAGACCCTGTTGGAGGCGCAAGAGAAGGAGTGGGAGGAATTTGACAAGAAACTTGCCCGGGAAGAAACCTGGGTTAGGCAGGGGATTAAGGCCCGTCGCACCCGGAACGAGGGCCGGGTGCGGGCGCTGGTGCAAATGCGCCGCTGGTGGGCACGCAGGCAGGAGCAGGCGGGCAATGTCCGGTTGACCATCCAGGAGTCAGAGCGCAGCGGCAAACTGGTTGCCGAAGCGACAATGATCAGCTTCGCCTACGACAATGAGATAATCGTGGAAGGATTCTCCACCGTAATAATGCGCGGCGACAAGGTGGGCATTATCGGACCTAACGGCGTCGGCAAGACGACACTCCTCAAAATCCTCCTGGGCGATCTTGAACCGCAGCAGGGCCGGGTCCGTCTGGGGACTGCGGTCCAGATCGCCTACTTTGACCAGCTCCGCGCCCAGCTTGATGAAAACAGGACCCTGAAGGATAATGTCGCCGACGGCAACGATGTGGTCATTGTCGGCGGCGTCTCGCGGCATATCATCGGCTATCTCCAGGATTTCCTTTTTCCGCCGGAGCAGATACTATCGCCCGTCAGCGCCCTCTCAGGTGGGGAGCGCAACCGCCTCCTGCTGGCGAAGCTCTTTATGATCCCCTCCAATGTCTTGGTCCTGGATGAGCCGACCAACGACCTCGACGCCGAAACCCTCGAACTCCTCGAAGACCGGCTCCTGGACTACAACGGCACAATCCTCATGGTCAGTCATGACCGTGAGTTTCTCAATAACGTAGTGACCTCGACAATTGTATTTGAAGGTAATGGGCGACTTCAGGAATATGTGGGCGGCTACGACGACTGGCTCCGGCAGCGACAGACGCCGGTTCAGGTGATTCGTCCGACAGGAGGGAGGAATGGAGAAAGTGTCTCACACCCCCTCGCGCCTTCCGGGGCGGCAGGACAGAGCCTACGGAGCGGAAAGAAGGACAAGCCCCCTCAAGAAAAACAAAAATTGTCCTTTAAGGAAACCCGGGAATTGGAAGTGTTGCCAAAGACAATCGAAGCCCTGGAGGAGGAGAAGGAGCGCCTTGTTACGACCCTGAATTCTCCCGCATTCTATGTCAATGCCAACAGAGACGCCGTTGAAATAACCAAGTTCTCTGACCGCCTGGAGGCCTTGGAAGAAGAGCTGGATGAGGCCTACGCCCGCTGGGATGAACTGGAGAACCTGGCATCAAAATTCAGCGACAAGACAGGGCAGAATATCCATTGACAAGTAAAACCAGCCGCCCTATACTCCGGCCATCGGAAACTGGAGGGTTATTTTTCTATGACACTTAGAAAAGGACTTTTAACAGCTGTCATATTTCTGTTCATGATGTCATCTCTTACCGGCTGCAGCCTTATGCGTTACATCGACGGAAGTACACCGGAAGAGATAGAGCAAAAGGGAAACCCCGTGCTTTGGAAAAAGACGGCAGACTTGGAGGCTCAGAACCAGTTACGGCAGACAGCCGATGTGGATTTGAGTAACCGGATCAACAATCTTCAGGGCTCCCTCTCCAAGGTCGAGACCTCCCTGAAGCAGATGGAAGTCAATGTCGGGCGGATAACTGCCGGATTGCCAATGGAAGAAACATCAGGCGCCACCCCGTCCACATCGGCGAAAAAGGGTATCCTTTCCGCACTACGGGATGACACGACGCAGGTTAACGAGCGGAAAAAAGGAATCCTTGCCACGCTACGGGATGATACGGCGCAATTGAACGAGCGTGTGAAAAGGCTTGAAGATAATGGCGCGGCGCTCCGGGAGGACGTCGAAACGATCAAAACCACCGTCTTGCCAATCAAGGTACTGAGCGGGACGGGTAAACGGGCCTCAGCCAAGAAGATGACCCTGCGCCTGTCGAAGCTGGGATATCGGGTCGATAGAATCGATCTGGCCTCGCGCAAGACCTATAAGCAAAACGTTGTCTTCTTCAGGGAGTCCTATCGAGATGCAGCTGCGAAGCTGGCGACCCGCATCGGCGGCGATACGGTTGCCAAACCGATGACGTGGCGTTCGCAATACGGTATTATTGTCGTTTCGGCCATGAGATAGCGGAATTTTCAATATTGAAATGCAGTTTCAGGTCATAAAGATGGACGGGGCTCTTTAGGACACAGGCGAATGGTAATTTCCCTGATATACATATCGGAAGGCGGTTCAAAAAAACCGCCGAACATGCGGGAAACATTTCTGGTAACACTTTCGGTGTATGAGAAGTCAACCTGATCCAGCCCCAGAGTCCTTTTGTGGAGATCAAAGCTCCTTTCTTCCTTCAGGACTTCCCAGAAGGTTTTTCCACCGGAGGTCAGTGCCGAGACGGTCAATCCGGTAACAAAAGAGATACTGGGCAGAACGGAAAGAATTATCCTGCCGCTTAAATGTGCCGCATTAACCTGATCCTGGTCTGCTTTTCTTGCCGAAGTCTTTTCACGAGATTCTTCCAGCGTCAGCTCTATTTCGATTTCCTGTTGATCATTTTTTATATATTTGCCGTAATCAGCGGCAATTTCCTGAAGGATCGGCAGGGATTTCTTTATGGCGTCTACGAGGGAGCCGACGTAATAACGACGGGGAAGTGCGAATTCTCCCAGATCGCGCTGCGCCTTGGCCGCCCGGAAGAAATTGGGCTGATTACCATCCAGGCGAAGCTTGATATGATAATAAACGTCGTGGTGCAAAACAACGAAACCGTCATTATATGTTTCAAGATCGGCCAGCAACTCGATTCCCCGGCAGTGACTGAAGTTCGTTTCCAGGTTGCAAAGCGGAACCCCCGGCTGAACCGGCAGATATAGCTGCGGATAGGCGTTGCGGAAAAGCTTCAATAGCTCCGTATCCTTAAAGTCTCTTAAATCCGCATTTCCTGTAATCTCCCTTTCCAGGTAGTTATTCAGCGTGCCCTGCCCATCGAGCAGGAACCTGAGATGGTACGACCCCGGCTTCGCCAAACCGGGTTGTTGATAAACCTTGGCCACCTGACCTCCGGTTTTTGCCGTACATCCGATCATGAAACATAGTATCAGGCTGAACCACAGAAGCAAATTGATCCTTTTGATGCCCTGAATCGGAGTGCTCATTTTATGAGGTGGCCCTCAAGATGTTCATTCTAATGATTGAGAAAGGGCCAGGAGATAGAACTTACCGTTGTTCCAAACGATGCGGGCCTCAGGGAACGACCGCCGCAGGGTCTCGACGTGGCCCTTCCCTTCCGTAACTGCAAACGAAGGCACTCCCATTACCGCCGGCGATATCGTTTTTTGCATCGTTTTCTCTGCCATCACCGCAGTCTTCGGTACCACCTCTTTGTCTGTAGTCGTCTTCATTCCTGTCATTTTCACGATCCGGACAAATTCCTCCTCCCTGGGAAAACGCCGCTCCCGCTCCTGTGGGTTAATCCGCTCGGCCCCGTATCTAAGTTCCCCCAGATCTTCCACAATAGGCGTGTTTCGCCCCGTATAAAAATCAATCCCGTACATGGTGCTGCGGTACTGATAAACCACGGCGTCGGCCGGGACGTGCGCCCTGATCGCCCGGACCACATCCAGTGCTGATTTTCCCGGCGTCAGGTAGTGGGACAGGGGAAAGAGGAGACTGATAAGGTAAATGGCAAAAAGGACATAAACCGAGGCAAACCAGCCGGTCTTTGCCCTTTTGCGCAATATT
>DMAT01000318.1:4363-4492 GCA_003451635.1 Syntrophus sp. (in: bacteria)
GCCATAGCCAGCACCCGCCGGGAGGGCCGATCTTCCGGTACTCCGGGACAAACAGGGGGACAAGCATCAGCCCTCCCAAGGCCAGGGACTGCACAACGGCAGGGGCCAGAGTCCATAGAGCGGTTTTAT
>DMAT01000053.1 GCA_003451635.1 Syntrophus sp. (in: bacteria)
CCTGGATGAGATCGAGGAACTGCAATCCACGATTGGTATATTTTTTCGCAATGCTGACAACCAGCCGCAGATTGGCCTGAACGAGGGTTTTCTTGGCTATTTCCGCCTTCGCTTCCCCCTCCTCGATCGTGGTGACAATCTTCTTGAGCTCTGTTACCGACAATCCCATCTCTTGGGATACCTTTTTCTTCCGCCGATTGGCTTCCTTGATGACAACTTCGGAGTTTTTAAGCTTGTCCAGAGAAACCTTCAGTTCTCTAGCCACCTGTCCATGGCCCTTGCGATCCATCCGCAGGCGACTCCAGGCCTTTTCCAGTTGCGCCAGCGACAGGCCGGTGCTTTCCTTACAGCGATTAATTTCTTCTTCGGCCTTTTCCACCTCCAGGATGAACTGTTTGAGAATGGAAACCAGCCGATCGATCTGTTTTTTACTGAACCTCACCTTCCGGCAATCACGAATAATGGCCTTCGTATTTTTATCGATGGCCTTCTCATGGGCGGATTTCTGCTCAGCATCAATCCCTTTCTCCTTCAGCGCCGCTTTGAGTTTGTCATTTTTCCTGTTGTGAGCGGTAACCTTGTCAATAAGCCTGAGCACCCGGTCGCGATGCATGTCTTCTTCCACAAAACCGTCGTCATCTTCAAGATTATCGACGACGTTCTTGATTCTCATCTCCCCGTTACGTATCTTCCGTCCAATATCCACGACCTCATTGATGCAGACAGTGACACTGAAAACCGAATCCATGGTATCCCGGATGCCATCTTCAATTTTTTTGGCAATTTCAACTTCCCCCTCCCGGCTAAGGAGGGATACCATTCCCATCTCCCGCAGGTACATCTTCACGGGATCGCCGGTCTTGCCGGCCACGGGCATCAAACCGATAAGATCTTCGTCCTTTGACCCGACAAGCTCGTCGGGCGCCTTTTTGACGACCAGCTTTTCTCCCTTGTCCGTGTCGATAATATCTATGTTCTTCTCCCCAAACAGCATGATGATATCGTCAATCTGATCCGACGAAATGACATCCGACGGCAACAAATCGTTCACGTCGTCATAGGTCAAAAAACCCTTTTCTTCCCCCAAGGACATCAGTTTCTTAAATTCCTCGGATTGGATGTCTTTTCCCATAAAGAAGCCTCCACCTTACCCTTTCGCTAATACTGCCTTTTCTGCCTTCATCAGGTCTCCCTTTTCAATAAGCAGGCGCTGACACAATTCCGAGTCACTCCCCTGCTGAGCCCTGATCAGCCTCATTTTCAAGGACCGGTGCCTTTCCTTGAACCATTTGCGCCTGATCTGGTGGATCATGTCACTGAAAACCTTGTCAACTGTGTCTGCTTCCCAGGCGCCCGAATCAATGAGACGACTTAATATCTCGTCCCTCAGGGGCCCGGCCTCCAGATGGTCAACAAAGTCCTTAAGTTCGATTTTCCCGATCCTGCCATAATAAGTTTCGACAATCTACCCCAGATTTCTTAATTCGTCGCTGCCGAAGCATTTCAGGATATCGGCGTCGATCATAGCGGGAATCTTATCGGGGTGAGCCAGGATCATCGTAACAAAGTTCATTTCCAGTGCATCCACAGGGGATGAGGACCGATTTTCGTTCTTCGGGAGAACAGTTTCGTTCGGTTTCTTCCCCGTTCCCTGGATGACTTCCGCCTTGAGAATAGCTTCGTCGATGCCTATCCTTTCCGCTGCGAGTTTAACAAAGAGATCTCTCTCCGCGTCGTTGTCCATCCTGGTTATAAAGGACAGGGCTTCCCGGAGCGCGCCGCGGTTATGATCAAAATCTCCCCTGCCCCCGACCACGGTATCAAGATAATATTCCACTGCCGGGGGAGACTTTTCAATCAATTCCTGGAATCTTTTCTTTCCGAAGTTCCGAACATAGTCATCAGGATCGGAGGCTTCGGGAAGTATCACGGCCCGGGTGTGCAGGTTCCCATCAATAAAGAATCCCAGGCTTCTTGCCAGTGCCTTCTTACCCGCCTCATCACCATCGAATACCACGGCTACATCTTTCGTATACCTGCGGAGCAAATCGACATGATCCCGGGTAAGGGCAGTTCCCAAGGTCGCAACGACATTTCTCACTCCGGCATTCCAGAGGGACAGGAGGTCGAAGTAACCCTCAACCAGGATGGCATAACCGCTTTTTCTAATGTCTTCTTTCGTCCTGCTGAGGCCATACAGGTTTTTTCCTTTGCTGAATAATGCCGATTCCGGTGAATTTAAATATTTTGGCTCCCCTTCCCCCAGAAGTCGCCCGCCAAAAGCGATGATCTGGCCGGCCTGGTCTTCGATGGGGAAGATGAGTCTGCCCCGAAAACGGTCGTAATATTCTCCCCGTTCATTTTTTACGAGGAGTCCCGACTGTTCGCCCAGGGGTAGGGGCACCCTTTTTTGTTCCAGATAATCCCTGAGAAACCTCCAGCCCTCCAGGGAACAGCCCAACTGGAAAGTATTAACAGCCTCGGCGTCGATATCCCGGTTCTGTAAGTATATCTGGGCTTTCTGACCTTCCTTCCCGTTCAATCGGGCCAAATAATAATCTGAAACCAGGGCATGGAGACGGAGCATTCTCTCTTTGAGAGTCAATTGCTCTTTTTCCTGCCTGCTGAGGGGTCGATCAGGAAGGACAACGCCTGTTTTTTTCGCCAAATACCGGATCGCTTCAGGAAAAGTCAGGCCATTTATCTTCATTACAAAGGCGAGGGCATTTCCTCCTTCACCGCAACCGAAACAGTAAAAAATCTGTTTATCCGGACTCACCGTAAATGAGGGCGTCTTCTCCTTATGAAAAGGGCAGAGGGCGATATAGCTCCTTCCTGCCTGCTTCAGACTTACAAACCCCGACACAAGATCTACGATATTGATTCGTCTCTTTATTTCGTCAATCTTGTCTTCAGGAATCGAACCTTTAGTCATCTATGGCACTAACCTGAAAGTCTCGCCTTAACCTTTTCACTTACGACCTTGCCATCCGCCCTGCCGCTGGTTACAGGCAAAAGGGCCTTCATTACCTTGCCCATATCCTTGGGACCTGCGGCGCCCGTCTCTTGAATGGCCCTTTCTATCGCCGCTGTGAGATCTTCTTCCGAAAACTGCTGAGGCATGAACTCCTGGACGACATTCAACTCCGATGTTTCCTTTTCAACCAGATCCATTCTGCCGCCCTTCTCGAACTGCTCAATGGAATCCCGGCGCTGTTTGACCATCGCCGCGAAGACTTGCAGGCATTCCGCCTCCGTCAATTCCCGTCTCAGATCGATCTCTTTATTATGAACGGCGTTTTTCATCATCCTGAGGGCGGACAAGCGGATTTTCTCCTTGGCCTTCGCCGCCTTGATCATTTCCTCATCAATTTTTTTATTAAGTTCCATATCCTTTTTCACCCTCACATATCACTGAAAAATTTATGCCCCTTTACTTATCCACCCTTTACTTTTTGTCAACAAAGTATTCAATCCTCAACCAAGGCCATCCTGAAGTTTCTTCCCCCCTAGAATATGCATATGGAGATGGAATACAACCTGCCCCCCCTCTTCATTGCAATTGATCACCATCCGAAATCCGCTCTGATCTACGCCCTTCATCCTTGCTACTTCCCGGGCCGCTGAAATCATGGCGCCCATAACCGCCATTCCATCCTCGGAAACATCAAGAATGGTGGCAATGTGTTCCTTGGGAATAATTACGACGTGCACGGGAGCCATGGGATGTATGTCGTCAAAGGCAAGAACCCTTTCATCTTCATAAACTTTGCTGCAAGGTACCGAACCTTTGACAATTTTACAAAATATACAATCGTCCATTTTCATACCTCCCGTTTTTCCTTTGTTTTCCGGATCGCCTCCTCCAGAGAAAGGGCGCCTGTGTAAAGAGCCCGGCCGGCAATCACACCGATGATTCCGGAAGCTTCGATTTCCAGAAGTTTTTCGATATCGCCTATGCCCCCGACCCCTCCGGAAGCAATGACAGGAATTTTGATCGCCCGGGCGAGGGCTTCTGTCGCCTCAATATTAACGCCCGTTTCCATGCCGTCACGCCTGATGTCTGTATAAACCACGGCGCTTATCTGGCAGTCCCCATAGCTTCGGATCAAATCAATGGCCGTCAGAGAGGTGGTTTCCGTCCAACCCTGCACGGCAACCATCTCATCCCGGGCGTCAATACCCAGGATAATTTGATCTGCAAAGGTCCGACAGGCTTCTTGAACAAGTTCAGGGTTCCTCAGCGCTGCCGTCCCCAGAATAATCCAGCGGACCCCAAGTTCCGCATAACTAGCGATTGTCTCCATGTCACGGATGCCTCCCCCCAACTCCACAGGGATACTTACGGCACGTATGATGTCGCCGATGGCTTCCCTGTTCTGGGGGGACCCGACAAGGGAACCATCGAGGTCCACCACATGTATTCGTTCCGCACCTTTATCCTGCCAGCGTTCGGCAACATCCGCCGGATGCTCACCATAAACGGTCGTCCGATTGAAATCCCCTTGCGCCAGCCGCACACATCGGCCTCCCTTGAGATCAATAGCAGGTATGATGATCACATCGCATCCTTTAAAAAAATTTTGGGATGATAGAAAATGAGGAGCAAATCAAATGATCTATGCCTTTGCAGAGCGGCTGTTTGAAATAATGATAAACACCGGATCGAATTCAGGCCCGCATGGTGCTCAGGGGTTAACCCGGACCGAATCTTTTGCCACACCGGGAAATCTTCTGATCGTGTCCTCCATTCCCTCCATAGCCAACTCTTTCGCCGTAAGCCATCGCCCCCTGTCTTTCAGGAAATAGGATACCCCCAATACATTTTCCATCAACGATGACTGGGTTTTATTGAATATGCCCTTCCAGACGAGAGCCCCATCCTGAACCCTGAATAAATGGATTTCGAAGAAGACCGAGGCGGGTTTCTCCACAGAATAATCGTAACCAAGCCTCTCCCGGTAGCGATAGAGATATCCCACGACAATGGCGTCGGCATTGAGTTCTTCTCCCACTTCCTTAATCACCTGCGGCATGGTCGCCCGGAAAGAGTTGCTGCTGACCCTGTTGTAAATACCTCCTACCCGGTCGGGCGAAACGAGCTCGAACTGAGGATAGACAGAAATTCTTTCCATGAAGAAATCCTGGAGAAAACGTTCCGGGCTCTTGAGATCATTATCCGTTTTCAGAACAGATGCAGAAAGTGCATTTTGAGCGGCATAAGTAGCTACCAATTCCGGGGATACTTGCTGAAAGGGCATGACGGCTATGCGTCTGAATGTAATGTCCTTGTCCTTAATCAGGGATGAAGATACGCCGCTGGCGCTCTGGCAGCCGGAAATCACGATTAGAACCATCAGGCACGCCAAGACCCGCCATTTCTCCGTTACAATGATCATCATGTATGTGCTGAATCTGAACATTATGTGGATCCCACCCGCAAGAATCCCTACGCCGGATTAGAAAAATAACCCCGCATAGGAGGTGAAAGTACTTATTAAGTTAGAGACTTCCCTTTGTGGACATGACACCCTGAATCCGGTCATCCAGACTCGCCGCCCTTCTCAGAGCACGGGCAAAGGCCTTGAAGATAGACTCGGCAACATGGTGGCTATTCTTACCATAGAGGACATTGATGTGCAAGGTCATTCCGCTATGATCCGAAAAAGACTTGAAAAACTCCTTCAGCAGTGCGGGATCGAAATCCCCAATCCGGGCCTCTCCAAACTCGACATTGTAGATCAGATAGGGCCTTCCCGAAAGATCGATGGCGATGCTGCAAAGACTCTCATCCATTGGCACAAGAGCTGATCCGTAACGCTTGATGCCCTCTTTG
>DMAT01000402.1 GCA_003451635.1 Syntrophus sp. (in: bacteria)
TGGTGGTGGTATTGTCGGCCGCGGTAATCCCCCAGGAGAGCTTGATGCAACCGCTTGAATCGGTGTAAGCTTTAGTAGCGCTGGTGGAATTGCAATTGTAATAGCGCATAAAGCCGATCCGCATTCCGAGGCTCGAGACATCTGCCGAGGTGATGGTATTGGTATTGTCATCATCAAGGATGTCAAAGAGGGCGCGTTTGGCGATATCTATCTTCCGGCACCTTGTGTCATGACCTGTTCCGGAGTCGCTGTCCCAGTTTGCGGTGCAGGTACTGTTTGCCCAGGTCTTACTCGATGAGCCGGAGGGACTCCAGGCCATACTTCCCGATAGGTCGAGGATGATCAGCGTATCCGGGGTGGTCACCGTGACAAACAGATCCTCGTCGGTGGCCCGGGATATGCCGGTGAATACGGACAAGTACATTACTATGCTGATGAGAATGATCATTTTTCGTGACATCATCATGACCTCCTATCTGGATGAAGTGCCTATGGGCACGGGACCATACCCGATGCCGACATCCACGCCGACCGATGCGTTGTAGGAATCGCTTTTGCCAACCACCCTGGCGTTATATCGCATCATCCCCCACCCACCGGACCCGAGGGCATAACCGGGTATGGGTACAGGGGGGAGGTTGCTCGTCGTCGGGGAGCAGATGGCGTATTGGGTGTTTGCATCCACGCCGAAAGCGATGGCTCGCCAGATATACGTAGGCGTCGCTGCGGTACAGTTTGTGGTGTAATTGTTGGCGGCGGTCCAAGTTGTGGAATCGGGACTGAAATCCTGGACCAACCGGTGGGTTCCGCTCTCCACGGCGGCCAGGGACTTATTGTGTCCTACGGTTACGGAGCTTGAGCGCAGGTCTTTTGTGGACAGGTTGATAACCAGCATGCCGATGGCCAGCAGGATCAAGGAGGCGATGATTGCCGCCACCAGGGCAAATCCCTTCTCGTTGGCCAATGGTTTTCTCTTTACTGGTTCCATATTTTCCCTATTGCCATATTTTTTCTCAGTAGGAATAGCTAGGCATATGGTTTCTCGGAATGACGCTCGTTGAATAAACGATCCGTCTCGGGGCGCCTGTATTGGGGTCGTTATTTAACGTATCAACGACCAGGGTGATTTCTATCCGCCGGATGTCCGGTATCCTTCCCGGCAGGCTTCCTGCCGGGATTTCCGTGCCGACGCCGTCGGCGGTATGGGTGCCGTCATAGTACCTGAAAAGAGGCACGCCTGCGGCGCCATTGACGACCAGGACGGTCTTGAGGTTCTGGTTGGCCGTTGTATCCCCGAGAAATGGCTGCGTCCCCCCGCAGTTGGTCTCTCTGGTGATATAGCTATTGCCGGCATCATAATTATAACTGATGATTTCATTTGCGTCGCCGATGGAACTGTTCTCGTTTAAATCCATTTCGATAGCTATGGAACTTGCCGTCGCCGCTGGGATTCCCCGGTATGTTTGACTGGCCGCTGCGCCGCCGCAGGTTGCCGGATTAACCCAGATATTGGGCGTCAAGTTCGGATTAAAGGAGGCCATGCGTATTTCCATGGCCATCAGGTCCAGGGCGCCCCGGGCGTCCTGCTGGGCAACCACCTTGCTTTCGATCCCCCTAGAGGACCGTTGCGCCGAGTCGACCGCCATATAAATCGCCAGCAGCATCAAGGTGCCGAGGCCCATGGCGACAAGAATCTCAACTAAGGTAAATCCTTTTTCATCTCTCATGCGTCCGGACACCCCACTGGAAATCTGCACATTTCCTGGCGCGTAACGGTTATGCTCTCTGAAATGCCCGTGCTGTTGAGGGGCGGCCAAGTCACCGTGACCGTTACGACGAAGGCGCGGGTATTGGCGCCGTCCTGGACAATGGTTGTCGCTACGTTATAAGTCGCATCCCCGGCAGTGCCGGCTTGATTGCTGACCGTAACAGCAGCGGTTGTGGGTCCTGCCAGGGCAACGGCATTGCAGGGGTTCATTATTCTCGCTTCATTGTCTTGCAGGGTTTTATATAAAATACCAGATGCCCGGCCAAGGTAGTCCGCTCTGGCCGTTGTCTTCCACGCTGATGGCTGAAGAGAAAGGATAGCCATGATGCCAACTGCGGTCAGAAACATGGCGATAACGACCTCGAGGAGACTGGCCCCCCTGTTATTGCATGGTGAAAGTGGCATAGGTTTTCCCCGTGAAATTAAAGATGATATTTGCCGTTGAGCCGCGATTGTTCTGGATTGTTATGGTGCCTGCCGTTGGATTTAATGTGCCCCTTGCCAGGAAGGTTAAAGTATATGTCGTGCCGCCGCCGGGAAGGGATGTGATTGAGATAGCAGATCCCGCTGCTGCAGGTGTCCTGGTCTGAGGGAAAGTGCCGGCATTGTTGGCGCCTGCGTCGATGGCGTTAAGGGTGTAGGTGTTCGGATTCACAGTTCGGTCGAACGCTATTGTATGTGTGAAATCGGGGTTGGATACGGCATTCGTCTTCATGAAATTGAAATCAGCCACCAGCTCCCTCGCCGCAGTGCGCAGATTGGTGTTAGCCACGTAACGCTGCCAACTGTAAGCGCTTATGCCAGCTAAAATGCCTATGATGCCTATGACAATGAGGAGCTCTATCAATGAAAATCCGTTTTGCCTTTTCACGTCCCCATCCCTGTTGATTATGGACTTCCCGCTCGTCCCCATCGAGTCCGATTCCCGCTTGCCTGTATAATCCTTTGGCAATCAATGACATGATAAAGGTAAGGGCGTGTGGATGTCAATAGAAATCAACAATATTGCCATTCATTTATGTGCTTTCCGGATTCCTTCTTTCATCGTGATGAGCCCGCTTTTTTCTCAGCCGTTAAAAAATGTTCTTGTTCTTCTCTCCGGCAATCTCAAGATAAGCCTTCTTGTCTTATAAAGTCAATAGATGTCTGGCAGTTAAAGGGTGAGCTACCTCACATACGATGTATGATCTGCCTCACACATCGGGGCTTGGGAAAGGCAATAAAACGCCCTTCCTCAGAACGGCACGGGATATTGGGGCAGGCAGGCCGTGTCCTCGGCCGGATAGGGGGCGAGGATGGAAAGAAGCCCCTCCCGGCAACCGTTCTCAGGATCGAGCCAGGCGGCGCGAGAGGCTCTGGGGACAATGACGGGCATGCGATCGTGAATAGCTGCCAGCGCTTGATTGGCTTTGGTCGTAATAATCGTGCAGGAATGAACGGGGCGGCCCTCCGGGGATATCCAGGTTTCGTAAATACCGGCAAAACCGCAGGGCTGGCCGGATCGAAGATGAATGAACCAGGGCTTTTTTACCGGACCGTCCGTTTTTTGCCACTCGTAGAAGCCATCGGCGATTATGAGACAGCGGCGCTTCCTGAAGGCTTGGCGGAAGCTCGGTTTGTCGGCGATGGTTTCCACGCGGGCGTTGATCAGACTATTGCCGATGGAAGGGGCTTGCGCCCAGGAAGGGATGAGTCCCCATCGGAATTCCACCAGGCGGTTCACCTTGTCCCGGATGACGGCGGCGACCTGCCGGCCCGGGTAGATATTGTTGCTCCGCCTGTATTCACAGGCGACGTCCCCGATCTCAAAGGATGTCACGATTCCGGATAAATCCGTAAGCAAGACAAAACGGCCGCACATTGCATAGGCTCCTCAACTTTTTCCATTGATACGGAAAGAGCTTATGGACTGCCCGGGATAAAGTCAAGACCAATACCACGATCATATCCGGATGATTTACAGATAATCTCAATTAGAATATGATAGGGCTTGACGTTATTAATGTTTAGCGTTATGTTTTCCCTATGATACGGGAAATAATGCCATCCTCAGCTTTCCGACTATGAAGCCAAGACCTGCCAAAGCCAATCATCAGATCGTTTTCAGCGTAAATCATCCGGTTCCGGAAGAACTCCTTCATAGCCTGCGCTATGAATTCCTCCGCCGGGAGCTCTGGGCGCCGCTGGGCAAGGAGGCGGGGCGCATCCGGGTAGTCATCGATGATCCCGACAACCTTCTTAAAAAGGATATGATCGAAAACCTGCTGCGAACTAAGGATGTGGACTATTATCCGGCGACGAAGGAAGATATCATCAAGTTCATCAATCATTTCTATGGCATTAATGAAGCTACCCGGCTCAACGGGCTTGGCGTCTCGGAATCGGACAGCAAGATCGTCAGGCTGGTCAATGAAATGATCAATGAAGCCTGCAACCAGCGGGCTTCAGACATTCATATTGAACCGGATATCAAAGAAAAGCAGGTCTATGTCCGTTTCCGTATCGACGGAGAGTGTGTCTCCTTTAAGACCCATCCTTACGATTATCGCGCCGCGATTGTCTCCCGGATCAAGATCATGTCGAATCTGGACATCACGGAGCGACGCCTTCCCCAGGACGGCAAGATCCAGCACAAAAGGCCGAACGGAGAAGACGTCGAGCTGCGGGTGGCGACCATTCCTACCCACGGCTATGTCGAAGACGTGGTCATGCGGATCCTCACCAGGGGAAAGATCATGACCATGGGGGACCTTCAGATGGAACCGGACACCCGGGAACGGTTTGAGGGTCTCATGAAAAAGCCCTATGGCCTGATCCTGCTGGTCGGGCCCACGGGTTCGGGAAAAACGACCACCGCCCATGCGGTGCTCCATGTCCTGAACCGGCCCGGGGTGAAGATCTGGACGGTGGAAGACCCGGTCGAGATCACCCAGAAAGGGATCCGGCAGGTGCAGGTGCATCACAAAATCGGCCTCGATTTCGGCAATGCCATGCGCGCCTTTCTCCGGGCGGATCCGGACATTATCATGGTCGGAGAGATGAGGGACTATGAAACGGCCAAGATGGGCGTTGACGCCTCGACAACCGGTCATCTGGTATTGACCACCCTGCACACAAACAACGCCCCGGAAACAATCATCCGTCTCCTGGATATGGGAATCGACCCCTTTGCCTTTGCCGACTCCCTTTTATGTGTCATGGCGCAGCGCCTGGTGCGAAGGCTCTGCCTGCATTGCCGGGAGCCCTACCACCCCAAGCGTGAGGAATATGAGGACCTGGTCAGAAATTTCGGAGAAAAGGACTTTAACTGCCTAAACTTGACCTATGATGAATCGTTGACCATATATCGGGCCAGGGGATGTCCGGAATGTCATGGCGTGGGCTACCGGGGGATGATGGGGCTTTATGAGCTTCTGATTGCCTCGGATAACATCAAGCAGATGATCATCGTGAAAAAATCTATCGCCGCGATCAGAAAAACAGCCAGAGATGAGGGGATGCGGACTCTTATGCAGAGCGGCATCCTCAAGGTCCTAAATGGAGATACGGACTTCATAGAAGTCCTGAGCGTCTGCATGAGATAGGGAAATGATATTTCCATTCTCTTCTTGACACGTTATAGGGGCTATGTTAGCGTGACTCGTCATTTGCTATATGCATTGTAAAAACAACAAGATATGCGAGTTTATTCTATGAGCGGCCCGCCGGACTTCCGCAGACAGGCCCGTGATTACATGGGCAATGGACAGTACTCCCTGTCCTTGAATCTGGCTAAGGAAAGGCTGATTGCCAATCCGGACGACATTCCGGCGACCGTCATTGCCTGTCAGTCGTGCTTGGGGATGGGCAATGTCGAAGAGGCCAGAAACTATCTGGCAAGGTTGGATACCGTAAACAGCGAGCTGTCCCAATTGTTCAAAAACTTCGGTGACGTCTATCTGCAACAGGGAGATGAAGGTCAAGCTCAAATATTTTATAAAAAAAGCGCGATCCTGTCAACCGACGATGCGGCTTATGTAGAGGCCCTTTGGCCTGTTGATGAAGGCGCTGAGGATGATACTCCGGAGGATGAGGATTCAAAGGACCGGTCCCCCGACCTCGGCGCTGATTTCCAGACCTTGACCATGGCCGATCTTTACATCCGTCAGGGACACCATGAAGGGGCCCGGGATATTCTGGCGGCGATTCTGGCGCGGGACCCGAACCATAAAGAGGCCCAGCAGCAGCTGGATGAAGTGCTGGCGCTATTGAGAGAAAAAATGATTGATCTTCCTATTGACAAAAAAACCACGGTTGTGCATGAACTGTCGCGGTGGTTGAACAATCTGAATATGGAACGCCGAGATGGGGGGTGAGGCAACGGTTTATCGGCAGCGGCTTGCCCGTCTTCAGAAAAGGTTTCCCCACCTTGGCATTGACGCCGTCTTGTTCTTTGAGATGAAGAATATCCGTTATCTGACGGGGTTTACGGGCAGTGATGGTGTTTTTATTCTCCTCCCCGATAAGGGCGTTCTCCTCGTGGATGGGCGCTATATCACCCAGGCCGGGGAAGAAGCGCCCCAAAGCGAAGTCGTCCAATATCGCGACAAGATCGGCGGCATCGTGTCGGCCCTTGGGGAGAGAGGGGTAAAGCGGGCAGGTTTCGAAGCAGCATCCCTTTCTGTTGAACTCCACGAAAAGCTGCGGGGGAAACTGGCGCCAGGCCTGCTTATACCCCTGACGGAGGCCCTCACCGGGCTCCGGAGCGTCAAGGATGGTCAGGAAGTCTTGCTCCTCCGCAAGGCGGTGGACATTGCCACGGATGCTCTCTTGCAGGTGATCGGGCTGATGCGTCCGGGGGTTGAGGAAAGGACGATCGCCCTGGAAATGGATTACCGCATGCGCGCCCTTGGTTCCGAAGAAACGTCCTTTTCCACCATTGTTGCCTCGGGGATCAATGCCGCTCTTCCCCATGCCCGGCCGGGATCGCGAAAGCTCGAGGACGGAGACGCCGTCGTTATGGATTTCGGGGCCGTCCATGGAGGATACCGCTCGGACGAAACCTGTACCTTTGTCTTGGGCAGGGCCGACGCGAAATTTCGGGAAGTTTATGCCATTGTGAAAGACGCCCATGACCGGGCGATTGAAGCGGTGAGAGCGGGGGCAGCCTGCCGGGAGATTGACCGGATTGCCAGGCAGGTTATCGATAAAAATGGGTATGGGCCACACTTTTCCCATGGCACGGGTCATGGCGTCGGGCTGGATGTTCACGAGGCCCCAAGGCTGTCTGCCCTGTCCGATCAGGTCCTGGAAACGGGCATGGTGGTGACGGTTGAGCCCGGTATTTACCTCCCCGGTCTTTGGGGTGTGCGTATCGAAGACATGGTGCTGGTGAAGGAAAATGGTTGTGACATTTTAACAAAAATGTCAAAGGAACTGAAGATACTTTAATAAATAAATGAGACTAAGGGTGCACTGATTATGAAGGTTTTTCCAGATGATTTGCTCTACAGTCGTGAGCATGTATGGGTCAGGGTAGAAGGCGACCTGGCCACTATCGGGATCACTGATCTGGCCCAGGAGCGGCTTGGGGAGGTACATTCCATAGAACTTCCCGAAATCGATTCGGAAGTGGAAAGAGATGAGCCCTTCGGCGCTATCGAAGCTGCCAAAGGAACGGTCGAACTTATTTCTCCCTTGACCGGAAATGTGATCAACGTAAACGAGGATCTCATTGATGATATCGGCATCGTCAACAGCGATCCCCATGATACGGGGTGGATGGTCGTTGTGGAAATCAATGACCTCGATGAACTGGACGATCTTCTTGACTCCCGGGGCTATCACGATTTCATCCTTCAGGAAGTGGAAGGAGAATAGGGCCGTTTGGCGGCGTGGCGGCCAGTGCCTTTCCATAGATACCCTCCCCGGGAAAACATGGCCATCGACGAGGCCATTTTCAGGGAGGTCCAAAGATTGGGAGGACCGCCCACGATACGCCTCTACGGGTGGCTGTCACCCGCTGTAACGGTCGGCCATTTTCAGCATATCGATCGGGAAATCGACCTGGATGCTTGCCGGAAAGGCGGCGTAACCGTTGTCCGGCGTCCTACGGGCGGCAAGGCGGTTTATCATGACGATGATCTGACCTATGCTGTCATTGCTGCAGAAAATATTTCTCTTTTTCCTCCCACAATCTTAGATACATACCGGGTAATCAGTCAGTGTCTTGTTCGAGGATTGCATAGCCTCGGTGTGGAGGCTATTTTAGCGGCAGAAGGAAGAGTGCCGGGGAAAGAACCGGTGATGGAGTCGGGAAAGGGCTCACCGGACGCCTCGTGTTTCTCCGTGCCCTCCGTCCATGAACTGCTGGTGAAGGGAAGGAAAATATGCGGTAGCGCCCAGATGAGGTCCAGAGGCGTGTTTTTGCAGCAGGG
>DMAT01000314.1 GCA_003451635.1 Syntrophus sp. (in: bacteria)
GGGGAGTTTGTGAAACTGGACAAAATTCGGCGACAGCTTTTTAATCACACTGAAAACCTGCCAGAGCGGGTTCTTGGTGGCGAGATCCTCGACGCCGTAGAAGATGATCTTTTCCTTGATATCCTTTTCCTTCAGCAATTTCTCAATATCCACGACCGTCATGTAACCGGCCATAATATCGAGGAGATGGAGTCCGGGGGCGAAATTTTGCTGATAGCGGCTCTCGACGCCGAAAGGCTCTTCCGTCCTGGTTATAGAAACGAAAATGTTGTTTTCGTAGATGATGCTGCTCCCAAGGATACAGTGGACGATGTAGGGTGGAACAACCATCCCCTGGCGGGNNNTTCTCCCTTTCCCATAGACCTGCTCATAGCTGATCAGAAAGGTCTCCATATCCAGGGGCATCAATCTCCGGAAGAGCATCTTCTGACCCTTGGTAAAGATAAGCATGATAATGAATGGCACGGATGCTATAATGAGAGACCAGTAAGCGCCGTGGGGAAGCTTGGTAAAGGTCGAAGCTAAATAGATAAAATCGATCAGGCAGACGGCCAGGACGATGGGAACCTTCCATCTGGTAGTGTGAGAAAAAACCATGATCATCATCAGGCTGGTGATCGTCATGGAGCCAGTCACGGCCATTCCATAGGCCGCCGCCAGATTTGACGATTTCTGGAAGATGATCATGATGAAAATGACGCTGAACATGAGCGCCCAGTTGACGGCGCCGATATAAATCTGCGATTGCAACTTCCGGGATGTGTAGTCGATCTTCATCAGCGGCATCAACCGCGTGGTGATCCCCTGATAGACGATGGAGAAAACACCGCTGATGATGGCCTGGGAGGCAATGATCGTGGCCACGATCGCAAGGAGGAGAAAGGGGAGATACATGAGAGGCGCCTGATCCCGAACCATGCCGAAGAGGTAGTTTTTCGCTTCGGGGTGCTGGAAGGCGAAAACCCCCTGCCCCATATAATTGATGATCAGGGCGACAAAAACAAAATACCAGGCCCGGAGGATGGGCTTTCGGCCCAGATGTCCCATGTCGGCGTAAAGGGCCTCCCCGCCCGTAGCGCAGAGGATGACTTCGGAAAGGACGAAGAAAGCGGCAAAACCGTGGTGCTGGAAGAAATTGAAGGCATACCAGGGATTAACGACCTTGATGATATCCGGCATGGTCAGTATGGAAGCAAGGCCGGACAGGGCGAGGGTCGAAAACCAGATCAGCATGATGGGACCGAAGGCCGCGGCAATGCGATCCGACCCCCGGGACTGGACAACAAAGAGGCTGATGGTGATGGCAGCGGCGATGATTACAATGGTCTTCTGATTCAGGACTTCCAGACCTGGTATAATCAACAATCCTTCGACGGCGGAGAGTATGGAAATCGCCGGGGTAATGACGCCGTCCCCCAGCAACAGGGACACCCCCATGAACGTCAGGATTCCTGCAAAAGCGATGGCGCGGCCCGATTTAAGATGGGAAAGGAGAATCTCCCGGAGCACGATCTCGCCCCCCTGGCCTTTGCGGGACAGGCTTGTTGCCAGCCAGGCATATTCGACGGTAACCAGAATCGTCAAGGTCCAGACCACCAGAGACAAGATTCCCAGGACGTTGTCGTAGGTTGGTTTTGTCAGGACAAAAATGACGGTAAGGGTATAAATTGGGCTGGTGCCAACGTCTCCAAAGACCAGTCCCATGGATTTGATCACACCGCCCCAAAAGGACTCTGTTTTATGTTGTTTCAATAAAATTGTTTCTCACTTTAAATAATATCGATATTGCCGTTACCCATATAGAATCAGAATTACCGTGTCAAATGTTTCTCTACGGATCAGAGTTTGTCCCCGGGAATGATACCATATGGAAGGACGGATTTCGATGTTCATATTGAAAACAACCGGATGTTCTGCTAAGGTACCGTCTGACATTAATGATTCGACCTATAAAATGGAGGTAGGAGATCGTGTTGAAAAAAATTACATTTTTACTGCCTGTTTTAGTTTTGGCACTTACAATAGGCGGTTGCAGAGGAGGACAGGACAAGGCGCCCCCCAAGGAGGCAGGCAAAATCACCTTCAAGCTGGCGTCGATGACGGCAATGGATCACACCTATAACCAGGGGGCGGCACGGTTTGCCGAACTGGTCAAGGAGCGTAGCAAGGGCCGAATCGAGATTACCATCTTCCCCGATGGAAAGCTCGGCAAGGGGGAAAAGGAGCTTCTGGAAGCGATCCAGCAGGGGACGATCGACTTTTATGTCGGCTCTACGGGCCCTGTCGGCGCCTTCAGTCCTTCCATGGGCATCCTCGATCTTCCGTTCCTGTTCCGGGATTACGCCCATGTGGACAGGGTTCTCGACGGACCTGTCGGCCGCCAGCTTCTCGAAGACCTGGGGAAGGCCAACTTCAAGGGATTATCCTTCTGGGAGAACGGTTTCCGGAACCTGACCAACTCGAAGAAGGCCGTGCAAGTACCCGCCGACGCCAAAGGCATGAAGATTCGGACGATGGAAAACAAGATCCACCTGGCGGCCTGGAAG
>DMAT01000218.1 GCA_003451635.1 Syntrophus sp. (in: bacteria)
GGTCTTGGAGGTCGCCGGGGTCCATAATATACTTACCAAGTGTTTAGGATCGCATAATCCTCATAACCTGGTCAAGGCTACCATTGAGGGTCTTACCCGACTGAAGGAACCGGCTCTGATTGCCAAACTGCGTGGGCAGGCGTTCTTGGAGAGTCGGTAATTATATTTAAGGGGTATATTCCGTGGGACGTAAATTAAAAGTAACATTGATTCGGAGCTACATAGGAAGGCCTGAAAAGCAACGAAAGGTCCTCCGTGGGATGGGGCTCCTGAAAATGAACAGGACGGTCCTGCTTGCCGATACTCCCGAGATTAGAGGTATGGTCAGCAAGGTTTGCCACTTGGTTTCCATGGAAGAGTTGGAGGCGTAAGTATATATATGGATTTAGGAACATTAAAGGCTCCGGTCGGATCACGGAAAAAGCGTAAGAGGGTCGGACGAGGTGACGGTTCCGGGCATGGCGGAACTTCATGTAAGGGATCCAAGGGGCAAAATGCACGTTCGGGAGGAGGTACGCGGCCCGGCTTTGAAGGGGGCCAGATGCCCATGGCGCGGAGGCTCCCAAAACGCGGCTTCCGGAACCCATTTAGGAAAGAAATGATCACCGTTAACCTGGTGCAGCTGAATGCCTTCCCCGAAAATAGTCTTATCGACGCCGAGGCGTTGATCCAACAGGGCCTTATCAAAAAAAGGGGAGACGGCATTAAGCTCCTGGGGAAAGGGGACATTCAGCACGCCCTGTCCATTAAGCTGGATGCTCTGAGTAAAGGGGCTAAGGCTAAGATCGAAGCTGCCGGTGGATCTATCGTAGAGGTTGCTTGATTTGATTGGCGGACTTAGCAATATATCCAAGATCCCCGAACTTCAGAAGAGGATACTCTACACCTTTCTCCTGTTAATAGTTTACCGTATCGGCGCTCATGTGCCGACACCGGGTATTGATACAGCGGCTTTGGCGGCCTATTTCGAACAGGCCAAGGGATCTTTACTTGGGCTCTTTGACATGTTTGCCGGGGGAGCCCTGAGCAATCTTTCCGTATTTGCTCTGGGGATCATGCCCTATATCAGTGCCTCTATTATCCTCCAACTTCTGACTATTGCCATTCCCCATCTGGAAAAGCTTTCCAAGGAAGGAGATGCGGGAAGAAGAAAGATTACCCAGTACACCCGTTACGGAACGGTTGTACTCAGTATTATTCAGGGTTTCGGCATCGCTATCGGACTGGAAAATATGGCCGGACCGACGGGGGTGTCGATTGTTCTGGATCCTGGATGGGCTTTTCGACTCATGACGATGATAACCCTGACCGCAGGGACGTCTTTTATCATGTGGCTAGGTGAGCAGATTACGGAGAAGGGAATTGGTAACGGCATCTCGCTGATAATATTTGCTGGGATCGTCTGTAGAGCCCCGGAGGCGATTATCAATACCTTTCAGCTCCTGTCAGCAGGGGAAATGGGAATATTCTCCATCATCACGCTCATCGTGATGATGGTTGCCGTTATTGGTACGATTGTCTTTGTTGAAAGCGCACAGCGGAGGATTCCGGTCCAGTATGCAAAGCGGGTAGTGGGAAGAAAAGTATATGGCGGCCAATCTACTCACTTGCCCTTGAAAGTAAATACGGCCGGGGTTCNNCCCGCCGATATTTGCTTCCTCCATCATCATGTTTCCGGCGACCATAGCGAATTTCATCCCCCATCCGTGGATGAAGGTAGTAGCGGATTCATTGGTTCCCGGCAAGGCTATATATGAATTAATGTATGTTGCATTTATAGTATTTTTTTGCTATTTTTACACGGCGGTCACATTTAACCCCGTTGATGTTGCGGACAATATGAAAAAATACGGTGGATATGTTCCGGGAATCCGGCCCGGCAAAAAAACGGCGGACTATATTGACGAAGTTTTGACTCGCTTGACCTTCAGCGGCGCAATTTATGTGTCTGCCGTCTGCGTTCTGCCGAGTATCTTGATAGGTTATTTCAACGTGCCTTTTTACTTCGGAGGAACCGCTCTTCTCATCGTTGTCGGGGTGGCTCTCGACACGGCTGGGCAGATTGAAACGCACTTGCTGACCAGGCAATATGAAGGTTTCATGAAGAAAGGAAAGATAGCCAGGCGGCGCTGAGGAAGGCCATGAATAGGATATGGGAGCAGTTTGAATGGTCATTCTGAAGCAGCCGAGCGAGATAGAAAAGATCAGGGAGAGTAACGGTATTGTCGCGGAGATATTGGCGGAACTGAAGGAGAGGGTGCAGGAGGGTGTTACCACTCTAGAGCTTGATCGTATTTCCGAGGAGTTGGTTTTAAAAAAAGGGGCAAAACCGGCCTTTAAGGGTTATCGAGGGTACCCCTTTTCCCTGTGTGCTTCGATAAATGAGCAGGTTATCCATGGCCTTCCTTCACAACGGGTGCTCACGGAGGGGGATATCGTCGGTCTGGATTTTGGGGTGTACTATCACGGATTTTATGGTGATGCTGCCCTGACGGTTCCGGTAGGGAGGATTTCCGAAGAGGCGTCAATGCTCCTTAAGGCCACTGAGGAATCCCTTGATCGGGCAATTCAGGAGGCAACGGTCGGGAATCGACTGGGTGATATCTCCGCAGCTGTGCAGAAGCATGTCGAGGCGGAAGGCTTTTCAGTGGTCAGGGATTTTGTAGGCCATGGTATCGGTCGGAATCTACATGAAGACCCGCAGATACCTAACTATGGCAGTAAGGGTAGAGGGGTGGCGTTGAAAGCGGGAATGGTACTGGCCATAGAACCTATGGTCAATGCCGGAACCTATAAGGTCAGGATGTTGACTGACGGCTGGACGGCCGTGACGGCGGATGGCAGACTTTCCGCCCATTTTGAGCATACCATCGCTATTACTGATCACGGCCCGGAAATTTTAAGCCGGATGCAGTGAACGGCGGTGGAGATAGTCGTCGATCAGGGATATACTTATGGCAAAAGAAGAGGCAATAGAAGTCGAGGGGAAGGTGATTGAGCCCTTGCCCAATGCCATGTTCCGGGTAGAATTGGAAAACGGACACCGGGTTTTAGCCCATATATCCGGGAAAATGAGGATGCATTTTATTAAGATACTTCCCGGAGACAGGGTGACCGTGGAGCTTTCCCCGTATGATCTGACCCGGGGACGTATCATTTACCGGACAAAATAGAGTACTGGAACCACGAAGACCGTGTCCTGATAAAAGACACAAGGAGTGAAGATAGTGAAAGTAAGAGCTTCGGTGAAAAAGATCTGCGATAAGTGTAAGATCGTGAAGAGGAAGGGTATTCTCAGGATAATCTGTGAAAACCCCAAGCACAAGCAGCGACAGGGATAGAAAGCCCGTGGTAAGGTCAGGAGGTTAGACGGTGGCAAGAATTGCAGGGGTGGATTTACCAAAGAACAAGAGGATGGAAATAGCCTTGACTTATATCTACGGGATCGGTAGGACGAAGGCTCAGGAGATCTGCGTGAAGGCTGGTGTTGATGTCAACACGAAGACGGATCACCTTGCCGACGGTGAGATATCGGCTATAAGAAGCATTATCGATAAAGAGCATAAGGTAGAAGGAGATCTGCGACGGGAAATATCCATGGATCTAAAGCGGTTGATGGATCTAGGGACTTATCGTGGGTTGAGGCATCGAAAAGGTCTGCCCGTTAGAGGGCAGAGAAGCCACACCAACGCCCGGACGCGAAAAGGACCCAGACGAGCAATTGCAGGAAAGAAGAAGTAACGGGGAGGAAGCATGGCGAGGCCGGCAAGAAAAACAGGAAAGAAAAAAGAGAAGAAGAATATCCCGGAGGGGGTTGCCCATATCCAGTCAACTTTCAACAATACCATAGTGACCATTACTGATCTCAGTGGTAATGTTATTTCGTGGTCGTCATCTGGTATTCAGGGATTCAAGGGCTCCCGAAAGAGCACTCCCTTTGCTGCCCAGATGGCTGCGGAAGACGCCGTAAAAAAAGCGAAGGAACACGGTTTGAGAAGCGTTCAGGTTTATGTAAAGGGGCCCGGCTCGGGACGTGAATCGGCCCTGCGGGCTCTTCAGCTCACGGGTCTCAATATAACTCTGATTCGTGATGTTACCCCTATTCCGCATAACGGGTGTCGACCACCGAAACGGAGAAGGGTCTAGAAATTATCATTTCATTGCAAAGATTGGTTTAACGGGGAGGAACTTTGGCAAGATATCGAGAATCCGTATGCAGGTTGTGCCGCAGGGAAGGCCTGAAATTGTTTCTTAAAGGCGACAGGTGTTACAGCGAGAAATGTGCCTTTGAACGTCGGGAATACGCACCGGGAGACCATGGTCAGATGAGAAAAAAACCTTCAGACTATGGTGTGCAGCTGCGGGCCAAACAGAAGCTCAAGAGGATGTATGGCCTCTTGGAGAAGCAATTCCACAGTTATTTCGAAAAAGCTGACCGGCAAAAAGGCATTACCGGGACAAACTTGCTGATCCTTTTAGAGAGAAGGTTGGACAACATGGTCTTCAGGATGGGATTTGCAAGCTCCCGAACGGAAGCGAGACAGTTGGTCCGGCATTATCATTTTTCAGTCAATGGCAGAAAGGTCAATATTCCTTCTTATTTGGTCAAGGTGGGAGATGAGATCGAGGTTCGCGAAGGGAGCAGGAAGGTTTCCACTATTACCGAAGCCTTGGAATCGGTTGCCCGTCGCGGGGTACCTCAGTGGCTGGCCCTGGATAAAGGAAATTTCAAGGGCGCCGTCAGAATGTACCCCACCCGCGAAGAATTGACCATGCCGGTTCAGGAACAGCTGGTCGTAGAGCTTTACTCAAAATAATGCTAATACTCCGGTAATGTTGTGAAATAACCGGAACGGTAAGGATGAAGACAATGCAGCGAAACTGGCGAGGCTTAATACGACCAAAAAGGATAGAGATCGACGAGGCTACCCATACACAGTATTATGGGGAATTTAGCTGTCAACCCCTGGAAAGGGGCATGGGTGTTACTTTGGGGAATGCCTTACGGAGGACTCTTTTGTCCTCTATTCAGGGAGCCTCTATTGTTTCCGTGCGTATCGACGGAGTTCTTCATGAATTTTCCACCGTACCGGGAGTCAAGGAAGATGTGACCGACATCATTCTGAATCTTAAGGGTGTGCGCGTGATGCTCCACCAGGATGGGCCGCGGGTCATTCGCCTCGACACCTCTAAAGAAGGGGTTATCTCGGCCGGCGACATCGTTCATGACAGCACCGTGGAGATCCTCAATCCCGATCACTATCTTGCCACCCTTTCCGGAAACGCTTCCATGAAAGCTGAAATGGTTGTCAAAATGGGACGAGGCTATGTCCAGGCGAAAAAGGAAAAGGATTTTGACCAGCCCGAGGGGACCATTAACATTGACGCGATTTATTCGCCGATCAAGAAGGTCAATTATACGGTGACCCATGCGCGGGTGGGGCAAATTGCCGATTATGACCGGCTCGTGCTCGAGGTATGGACTGATGGCAGTGTCCTTCCTGAAGATGCCGTGGCCTATGCCTCGAAGATATTGAAGGAGCAACTGGATATCTTCATCAACTTCAGTGAAGTAGAAGAGGAATTAGAGCAACCCGAGATCGAGGAGAAGGATAATCTCAACGAACAGCTGCTACGGCACGTTGATGATTTGGAATTGTCGGTACGATCAGCCAATTGCCTGAAGAATGCAGGAATCAATCTGATTGGCGAGCTGGTCCAGAAATCGGAAGCGGAAATGCTGAAGACAAAGAACTTTGGACGAAAATCACTCAATGAAATAAAAGAGATACTTGCTGAGCAGGGGTTGGGTTTTGGTATGAAGCTGGAATTCCCACCTTGGACTCTGCGGGAAGACGGCTAAGATATAGAGACAATAAGTCCACACAGGTAACGCTGGACATCAGATAGAGAGGACAAAGAACTATGCGTCACGGTAAGGCGGGTTGCAAGCTGGGAAGGACATCAAGCCACAGAACGGCTATGTTGAGAAACATGGTTACGTCCTTTATAGAGCATGAGTCAATCAGGACGACGGACAGTAAGGCAAAAGAACTCAAAAAGGTGGCCGAAAAGATGGTCACCCTGGGGAAAAGGGGCGATCTCCATGCCCGCAGGCAGGCACTGGCCTACGTACGCACCACTTCAATGGTGGCGAAGCTGTTTGATGAACTGTCGACAAGGTATCGTGACCGGGCCGGAGGTTATACCAGGATTGTGAAAATCGGGTTTCGCAACGGAGACAATGCCCCTGAGTCCATTGTAGAATTTGTCAAAGACGCTGAAAAGGAAAAAACGAAGAAAAAAGCAGCAACGGCAAAATAATGGCTAATAGATAAGTTGTCCCCGAGATAACTTTTATACCATGAAAAAAGGCAAGTCTTTGACTTGCCTTTTTTATTTGTTCTTGTCTTTTTCGATGAAAAAGTATAAGAGCAACGCATTACTTCATATGACAGTCATTTGGTGAAAGGAGGTATGATTATGGCGGAAGAAAAGATCGGCGAGGTTGTAAAATTTTTTGCGAAACCTTCTGTGGCAGCGGTCAAGATTGTCAACGGCGAACTCAACGTCGGAGACACCATCAAGATTACCGGCCATACGACGGATGTTACTAGTTTTATAGATTCCATGGAGGTCAACAACGAGAAAGTGACGAAAGCAGTATCGGGGGATTATATCGGTATCAAGGTATCAGACCGTGTCCGCCCCGGCGACGAGGTTTTCAGGGTGATTCCTGATTGATCTGAAACACCCATATTCCTATTTGATCTAAGCCATGGATTTTCATGTTTTATTGCGAATCCATGGCTTTTTCTATATTTATGATGATACAATGGAATCCTTATACATACCTGAACGGGCTTGAGAAAATGGGAATCCGCATGGACCTCGACGCTGTCAGGAAGATCCTGAAAGTGCTGGGAAATCCGGAAAGAGACTATCCATCAATCCTCATTGCCGGCACCAATGGCAAGGGCTCCGTTGCGGCGATGACGGCTTCCATTCTCAGCGCGGGAGGCTTTTCCGTCGGTCTCTATACCTCTCCGCATCTAATTGAGATACGGGAACGAATCCGGATCGGCAACGTGATGATTCCGGAACGGGACTTTTGGGAGACCACGCGGGATGTTGATCGTCATCTTACGGAGCCGCTGACATATTTTGAGTTCATGACCGTGCTGGCCTTCCACTATTTCCGGCAAAGAAAAATAGATGTTGCGGTGGTGGAAGTCGGTATGGGCGGACGACTCGATGCGACGCATGTTGTTGACCCTTCTGTGGCGGTTATCTCTCATATTGCCTTGGATCATCAGGAGTTTTTAGGGAAGCGCATAAAGGATATTGCCGGAGAAAAGTCGGCAATCATCCCGGAACGAGGCATTTGTATCACCGGGGTTCGACAGCTGCCGGCCCGGCAAGTAATAGTGGACACATGCCGGGAAAGGGAGTCGGCCCTCCTGAGTATAGGCGGGGAAATACAGGTATCCCGGCATCGGGAAGGCACCTTTTCTTACCGGAGTCCGGCCCATGCCTATCCCCACCTCCGCTGTGGCCTTGTCGGGGCCCATCAGCAGGTCAACGCTGCTCTGGCCGTAGCCTCCGTGGAGGCAATGGCTGTTAAAGGTTTCACTGTTGGTGAGGAGGCTATCCGGGAAGGGTTAAGGACAGTGAGTTGGGAGGGACGCTTGGAGGTCTTGCAGAAGGCCCCGGTACTGCTCCTGGACGGCGCTCACAACCCCGCGGGGATCGGATCGCTGTGCCGTGCCCTCAGAAATAATTTCTCTTTCCGCCGCCACATTGTTGTATTTGGCGTTCTCCGGGACAAGCACTATCCCGATATGGTGAGAAGGCTATCGGTTTTCCAGCCCCTGATGATTCTGACACAGCCGCCAAGCGAACGTTCCATGCCCCCGGCGGAGCTTTTACCGGTTACCCGGGGCTTTCTCCAAAGGGCAGAAATTATTCAGTCCCCTGTCGACGCCCTCAAATACGCTTTCTCCCTTGCCGGTGAGGACGATCTGATCTGCGTCACCGGTTCCCTCTATCTGGTCGGTGAAATAAAAAAAACTTTCCCTTCCATGGGAACCATGATAGCGGCGGAGGGGAAATGATCATGCAGGATAAACAGACAAAATGGACCATATTTGCGGAAAGGCCTGTGAAGCTTTCGAAACTCCTTGCATGCTTCGCCATGGTCTTGGTGTTTTTTGCCTCCGCAGCTATTGTCTTCGGAGATGAAATCACGTCCTGTCAGGGGGTTGTGCACGACCGGCAGGGGAACCCTCTGGCCGGGGTTTTCGTTGAAATGAAGGACGAGCCCTACACGCTGATCGTGACCGGTCCTGATGGGGCATTTCTCCTGGTGGATCTCCCCGTCGAGAAACCACTCTCAATTTCTATTCATAAGGAAGGCTACTTTCCGGTTTTTGAGACATTTTCCCCTCAGGCGGGAGAAAAAAATGTCAAAGTGATGGTATTATCCGTCCTGCCCCCGGAGCCGCTTGAGACGGAGATAGCTGCCATTGGTGCAGGACAGCCGCAACCTGTACACATTGAGGCGGATACTCTGAGCTACGAGCAGGATACCGACACCTATCATGCCGAAGGAGAGGTTATAATCCGTTACGCCGGAAACATCCTTACCTCTGATTCCACTGCTCTCAACAGCAAGACAGACGAGGCGTTTGCCCAGGGACAGGTCGTCCTTAAAAGCAAGCAGGATGTCATGTCGGGATCACGGATGAAGATGCATATGCCATCGCAAACGGGCGTTCTTGAAGAGGGGCAGGTTTTTATTGCAGAGACGCATTTTTACATTAAGGGCGACCGAATTGAAAAAAGAGGAGAAGCCACCTATCATGTGGTAAATGGCCAGGCCACAACCTGCGACGGAGATGCTCCTGACTGGCGCCTGACGGGCAAGACCATGAACGTTACCGTTGATGGTTATGGAACAATCACGGACGGCAAATTTTATACGGGGAAGGCGCCGGTGTTCTATACCCCTTTTTTCCTTTTTCCCGCCAAGACAGAGCGCCAGTCGGGCTTTCTCTTTCCCCACCGCATGAGTTTTTCCTCAGAGAAGCTTGGATGGGATGTGGGAATCCCTTTTTATTGGGCCATTTCCAAGGATACGGATGCCACCTTTTACCAGCGTTACATGAGTGAGCGGGGATTTCAGGAAGGGGCGGAGTTTCGCTATGCCACCGAGTCAACAACAGGCGTCCTCTACGGCGATTTCCTGAATGACAGCAAGAAAATTACGGAAACCTCGGGCAATTTAAGCCGGAACTGGCAGTCAAACCAGCAGCGGTGGTCCTTTTACTGGACCCAGGAGACACGCTTTGATCCGACTCTCAATTTCCGGGCCGATGTCGCCAAGGTGTCAGATAATTGGTATTTCAAGGATTTTTCCTCCTATAATTACTTTCTCGATAATTACTCCCTTGATCAGGTGCAGCCCTTTAAAAGGATAGCCTTTGTCGGCGACGAATCGTTGCCTTCCCTCACTTCTACTCTCCGCCTCGTCAAGAGCTGGCAGCTGTTCAATCTGACGGCCCTGGTGCAAGATACGAAAGATCTTACCGTTGCCTCCAATGACGGAACTCTCCAGAAATATCCGGAGGTGACCTTCACCGGAGCCAAGGCGCCCCTCTTCGGTTCCCCGGTAAATTATGAAATTGCCTCGACATATGATTATTTCTACCGGGGTGTAGGTCAGAAGGGCCAATACCTGGACATCAATCCCACCCTTTCTCTGCCTTTTAACGTGGGCGATTATTTCCAGTTGACCCCTTTTGGCGGCGTGCAGGCGACCTTATGGCGACGGGATGATACGATTGAAGATGGCCTGGCAAAGAGGGGGGACCGGGAGGTGTACAGGGCCGGCGCCAGTATGACCTCGGAAATTCACCGGGTCTTCAACATCGGCGGCGTGGGCCTGAACAGGATCCGTCACGGCATCCTGCCGGCGGTAACATATTCGTACGTTCCCAACGCCCTGCAGGACGGCCTGCCGAATTATGCCGCCGCAGTTGGTGAACAGAATGCCGTGACCTATGCCCTTACGAACACCTTGACTGCCAAGTATCTCGATAAGGCCGGCAACGCGACTTATATCGAGTTTTTGCGGTTCCTGCTGTCCCAGACTTATGATATCAAGGCGGGTGCGGCGGATACGATTCCGCCGGGAACGGAGCGGCGGCCCTTCAGCAATATCGCCTTGGAGCTCGACTTCAAGCCGTTGCCGTTTCTTTCATTTTCCGCTCGGAATCAATACAACACTTATATCACGAACTGGTCCCAGGCCAACTATGACCTGGGAGTGACCGATTGGCGAGGTGATTCCGCCACCGTGACTTATCGGTACACCCAGAATTCCCTCGAAGAGATCAATCTGTTGCTGGCGGCCCCGGTAACGAAGAGTTTGGGTCTCACCTTTAACATCAAACAGGATCTGCTGAATGAGAGAAATATTGAACGCGCTTTTGGTTTTACTTACGTGCGACAATGCTGGAACGTTATCTTCAACTACAAGACGCGGAACGTACTGGATACCAACGGTGTTGATCGGACCGATGATAAAACCTATGAGTTCAAAATAGCCATCGTGGGCCTATAAAAATTAGCCCTGTGAAGGTTAACTCCTTCGCAAAAAGCCCGGAATTATCCCCCCTTTTTGACGGGGGAGGCGGGAAACCGG
>DMAT01000287.1:0-5147 GCA_003451635.1 Syntrophus sp. (in: bacteria)
GTATACTGGGATCTGTTGGGTGTTATGAGTAAAGGTCGGGTGTGCTTGACAACAGGTAGCAGGATGTTGCCAAGATTGGAAGGCAGTTGGCAGCAGACAATCCGGGAATAAGAGACATGGACAAGAAAACCTATTCTGAGACAGATCTTCGATATTTCGATCAGTTTACGTCTGGTTATACGCCGTATCGGGATTGTGACCTGGATACCATGCTTGCAGCTCTAGATTACGCATTTCAGCACTTCGAGAAACCCCGCATCTGTGAAATTGGATGTGCGTCGGGCCAGTTTTCACAGTCATTGAAGCGCCGGTATCCAGATAGTGATATGTTACTTACAGGGGTAGATATTGCATCGAACGTACTGTCCTTCTATCCTTATGGAAAAATATGCGGGAGCGCTTTTGCCCTTCCGTTCAAGGACAAATCATTTGAAATGGTATGCCTTCCCGCAACACTCCACCATCTCTTTCCTCTAGAGGATTCCCTGAAAGAGGTTATCAGGGTCCTTGTTCCCGGGGGTGTTTTTTATTGCATGGAGCCGAATTATTTGCATCCGCAGCGCTTTTTTTTCATGAGATTCACCCGACTCTATCAGCTTTATCGAAAAGCAAACGATGTTCCCGTACATCCGCTGCGTTTGCAGAAGGATCTGGAGAAAAAAAATATGACCGTTTTGGAATGCCGGTTTGTGAACATCTATTTCAAGGAACCATCTATGCTACAGAAAATACAGAATCTTGTCGCCAATTTGATGCCGAATTCGGTATGGAGTAGATATTGGTTGCCGTGGTTTATCCTTATTGCGGAGAAAGAACGATAGTGATTGATCATGAACCGATCTGAAGAAATGGATCATGTGGCTGATAAGGATGATGTCCTGATTAATGGAAGCGTCCGGCATCGTGGCTCCTGTTCAGGCGACGTCGCCGGCGATGAAATACCTTGCCGCAAGAGGCCTCCTGCATCAACAGCGAAGAAAATCATCCTCTTTGTTCTTCGTTTATCGATTAGTGTCGTACTGATTTTATGGATCTTTAAATCTGTTGACCTGGGGATCTTCAAGACCGTCGCTGTAACTCCTCGTCTCATTCCCATGGTTGCCATGGTCGTCTGTAGCCTCCTGTTCGTTTTCCTGGGGGGATTTAAATTATGGATTCTGTTGCGTGTATTCAGTCCGATCAGCCTCTGGGTTTTTACCGCCTATTTTTTTCTGGCCGGATCAATCGGGTCATTGGCACCGGCCATCTTCGGCGATTTTACATTGATCGGCCTTGCCAAAAGGGGCAAGATACCAGTTCACCAGAGCGTGTCCGCGCTTTTGATGGATAGATTTGTAACAATGGTAATCGCCCTGTTTGTCTTTACGCCCTTCACCCTGATGTTATTTTTGCCGATGCGACCTGCATACATCCTTTTTCTCTCGGTCATAACCCTTTTGCTTTCCGGAGGCCTTGCTTGGCTATTTCTTCGCTCAGCCCCGATCCTGTTTGATAAATTTGCAATCACCAAAAGATTCTGGGAATCCTTTTCCCTGTATATGACCAGATACCGGATCAGCCTTTTTCAAAACATCTTGATCAGTGGCGTCCGGGGGATCGTATCGGGGCTCACACTGATTTTTGCGCTTATGGCTGCAAAACTATCGCCTCCCCTTATTGCCACCATATGCATATCCAATTCCCTTTCTATTCTCACCCATATCCCTGTAAGCTTAAGCGGCCTCGGCTTGTTTGAAGGTGGCGGGCTGGTGTTGTTTGTGGCGCTCGGGCTCAGTAAGGAGCAGGTCCTGGCGGGGCTCTTCTACCACCGGGCTTATATTATTCTATGGGCGGTCATAACATCCTGCTTATTAACCTTACTATTCGTTATCAGGAGATATTTAAAAAAGTGATGCATCCAATTATTTGCTAAATACCGCCAGGAAAAAATAGAAAATAGCATATGGAAGGGTTAGGCAAATTGAAAATCAAGATCCTCTTAATATACCCGCAACTGGGCCCCCAGTCACTGCTGCCGCAGGCGCCCCTGTCTCTTTTGTCTATATGTCCGAATCTGGAGGCGGCAGGGTATGAGCCTGTCATTATTGATACACGCATTGAATCAGACTATAAAGAAAAAATCCGGCATCACCTTCCGGAATGTCTGTTTGTAGGCATCACCAGCATGACGGGCATGCAGATTCAGTACGCCCTGCAGGTCGCTGCCCTGATAAGAGAAATAGATCCTCAGAAAACAATTGTCTGGGGAGGCATCCATGCGACCATCCTTCCCGAACAGACGCTGGCAGACCCACGGATCGATATTGTGGTGGCCGGTGAAGGGGAAGAGGTTATCGTCGAGCTGGCCAACTGTCTGGCTGGGGCCAGCGAACTCCGCACGGTCAGAGGCATTTATTTTCAAGATGAACTGGGGAAGGCCATATTTACGGGACAGCGGCCTTTTCTTGATATGAACACTGTCCCTATGCCCGCCTGGCATCTCGTAGATGT
Organism: Syntrophus sp. (in: bacteria); assembly: GCA_003451635.1. GTDB lineage: Bacteria > Desulfobacterota > Syntrophia > Syntrophales > UBA8958 > UBA8958. The sequence goes on from DMAT01000287.1 coordinate 2,491, forward strand.
GTCGAAATATTCAGAAATAGGTGTTCAGACGGCGCGGGGCTGTCCTTATCGTTGTCGGTTCTGCTTCAATCACCTTTACAACGGTCGGAAGTGGCGAGCCAAAGATGCGGATCTTGTCATTGAGGAGTTGAGGGTTCTCAAGGAGAAGTATAACGTCAACCATGTCGTATTTTATGATGATAATTTTTTTTCCAACTTAAAACGAGCGCGATATCTGTGCCAGGAAATCGTTGATAATAATCTCGACATCCGCTGGAGTACCACTTGTCGTGCAGATATTCTGGCCCGCCGGATCGATGAAGATTTTGCCGTACTCTTGAAGAAAGCCGGGGTGCATATTCTATTCGTCGGTTCCGAATCCGGATCGCAGCGGATACTGACGGAGGTAATCAACAAGCAGATCACTACGGAAGATATTATTGGAATGGCTGTAATGACCCGTAAGTACCAACTCCGCGTCCATACGTCATTCATGTCTGGGTTTCCGGGTGAAAGCGCGTCGGAAAGACGGCTGACTTTCAACCTCATGGACCGGATTCTGGAAATAAACCCCGATCTTTATATCACGACCATTTGCATCTATACCCCATACCCTGGCAACCCTTTGTATGATGAGATAGTAGCGAAGGGATTGTTCAATCCGCCGGAAGCCCTTGAGGAATGGTCCCGTCTGACATTTTTCAACTGTCAGCTTCCATGGCTTTCGCTGAAAGAGTGCACAATGCTGGAGAACCTGTCCTTTATTGCCCGTTTTGTTTTCTGGCATAAGGAGATTAAGGAGCGATATATTAAACCATACCAATACCCCGCCTATCTGTTTTTCCGGGCAGATGCACTTTTACGATGGAAATTTCGTTTTTTCAATTATGCTCCTGAATGGAAATTGTTCCGGCAGGTCGTGGGTTATAGGGAGAGCTGATGAATTCGCTGTGAGGATGTAGCTGATGTGTGGAATCTGCGGTATTGCCGGACCGGCAGGTAGCCGGGGAATTGTGGAACGGATGAACAACGCCATCGCTCACCGGGGTCCGGATGGCTGCGGCATATACGATGGCGATGGTATATTCCTTGGGCACCGGCGCCTGTCCATCATCGATCTGACCACGGGCGATCAGCCCATGGCCAACGAGGATGGGACCATACAGGTCGTTTTCAACGGAGAGATCTATAACTTCCAGGAACTCCGCCGTGACCTCGAACAGCGGGGTCATCGTTTTGCCACGAAGAGCGATACGGAGGTCCTCGTCCACGGTTATGAGGAATACGGACTTTCGTTCCTTCCGAAACTAGACGGTATCTTCGCCTATGCTATCTGGGATAACCGCCGGAGAAGGCTCCTCCTCGTCCGTGATTACTTCGGCGTCAAGCCTCTCCACTACCATTTTGACGGTAGGAACCTGCGTTTTGCTTCGGAGATAAAAGCTATCCTGCAGGACCACGCGGTTCCGCGCAGGCCGGACAATCAATCCCTTCATTACTTCCTTAACCTTCGTTATATACCCGGAGAAGGCACGCTATTTGCGGGAATCAAGAAACTGCTTGCAGGTCACTATCTCCTCTATGAGGGTGGATTTATGTCCATACAAAAATATTATCATCCCCAGTCCGTTAATCATGGAAAGCAGGAGGATGCCTTCTATATCGATGGGATACGTCATTACCTGAAGGAGGCTGTGCGCAAGCAGAAGATCAGTGATGTCCCCGTCGGCGTATATCTCTCCGGTGGTTTAGATTCCAGCGCTCTCGTTGCATACATGAGCGAGGTGGCTGACGGGCCTGTCCGGACATTCTCCGTGGGGTTCAACGAACCGACGGACGAACTGGGTGATGCCCGGGTGATTTCGAAGCATTTCCGGACGGAACACCACGAAATTTGCCTGGCCCCTGATCCCTTGCAGCAGTTTCCCGAGGTCATCTGGCACGCGGAGGAGCCCAAGGAAAACATTCTTCAGGGATTTCTCCTGTCGCGTTTCGCTTCCCAGCATGTCAAGGTCTGCCTAGGAGGGCTCGGCGGGGATGAGCTTTTTGCCGGATATGAACTCCACCGGTACATTTACCCCCTGCGTGGCCTGCACCGTTATATGCCGCCCTTCATAGTTCGGAAGCTGCTCGCGCCGATGAGCAGGGGCTTGTTTGTTATCCAGAATGCTTCCGGCGCTCTATGCCTCGATGAGTACCGGCGCGGCCTACAGATGCTCTTGTCCCTGGGCGATCCGGAGAAATACTATCTGATATTGAGAAACACATGGGACGATGATTTGGGTGCTTATGGGAATGTGTATCACAGCCGCTTTTCAAGGCAGGACCTGAAAAAGACGCATACCCTTTTCGACGGATTTTTTGCCACGCCGACATCTGACGCTCTGGCTCAGGTGCTCTGGGCGGAGTTTCACACGAAGATGCAGGAGGATTTCCTGATGAATGAGGACCGGACGTCCATGGCCAATGGCCTGGAGGTGCGGGTCCCTTTCCTGGACCGTGATCTGGTCCGGTTTGCCATGTCCATTCCTGTGGATGTGAAGATGAAAAAAGGCGAGCTGAAACATATTTTTCGCGAGGCCATGGCAGGTGTGCTTCCCAGTCACGCCCTGGCGAAAAAGAAATGGGGTTTCAGTTTTAACCCTTACTATCAGTTTCAGAAGGATTTAAAGACGGTG
>DMAT01000287.1:5163-6958 GCA_003451635.1 Syntrophus sp. (in: bacteria)
CTACCTCAAAAAGATCATGGATCACCCGCCACATCCACGCCTCAGGTGGCATTATTTCTTCCTCTGGCTGGCTATGGGTTTGGAAATCTGGTTCCAGATGTTCATGGATGGAGATGTTGCAAATCCAGTTTTTGAACTGAAACATTATCAGCAATGTCATTAATTTACAGTGGCAGCTAATATCTCCACTACTTTTTTCGCATGCTCGATGCCGGTGATGCATTCGACACCGTGTTCGATACAATCAAGAAAATGATCGATTTCCACCCGCAGCGGCTCCTGGAAATCAACTCTCGGCATCAGGACGTCGCCGGACCGGTAATTGAAAACAGGAAAATGCTGATTATCGTAATCCATGTTTTCCCCTAACACAGCCTTCCGATCAATGCCCTTGTCATAAATAGCAATTTTGTTATCTGCCATATCGTCATATACAACCATCTTCTTTGAACCGACAACCGTAATGGAGCGGACTTTGTTGGGATCAAGCCAGCTTACATGTATGTTGGCCATGATCTTATTCGGGTAGAGGATATTCATGAAAACCACGTCGTCGATTCCGTTCTGAATAATATCAACCCCCCGCCTGGAAACAGAAAGAGGGGTTGGATTGTCCAGCCAGTACTGGATTATGCTAATGTCGTGGGGTGCCAGATTCCACAGGGCATCCACGTCGGATCGGATACGACCCAGATTCAGGCGTTGGCAGTATATATAGCGGATGTTTCCGAGTTCGCCGGTATCGATCAGTTTCTTCACATAACGAACGGCAGTATTAAAGAGAAACGTATGACCCACCATAGCCACCCGGTGGTGTGCCCTTGCCAGTCGGCCAATTTCCTCCACCTCTACCACACTTCTGGCCAGCGGCTTTTCCACAAGGATATGTTTCCCAGCCTTGAGCGCCTTCATGGCAAGATCAAAGTGGGTAGCCACCGGCGTGGCAATGATTACCGCTTCTACTTCTGAATCATTTATAATATCATCTAGATCTTTTGTTACGCAGATCGCAGGATACAGCCCCTGAACATATTTGCGTCGTTCATCTGCAATGTCCACTGATGCGAGTACTTTACATCGCTGGTTGGCAACGAGATTTCTAAGCAGGTTTGGTCCCCAGTAACCGACACCGATCTGTGCAATATTAACCATACAGAACCTTTCTCGCTATGTCCCTATCAATTGTTTGAGGTGGTGGCAGACGTACTCAATCTGGTCGTTCCTGAGTTCCGGAAACATGGGCAGGCTGAGGATTTCCCCGGAGTTTTTTGTGGCGACGGGAAAATCTTCCGGTGCATATCCCAAATGCCTGTATGCTTGGAGATTGGGTAAAGCTATTGGATAGTGGATGCCAGCGTCGATTCCCTGTTCCTTCAGGTCATTCATAATATTATCCCGGTTTGAATGGCGGATCACGAAGAGGTGATAAACATGTTTCATTGATGAAGCTTCGATCGGTGTTTCGATCGGTGTGTCTCTTAGTAAGGCACGATAGCGCGCCGCTGCTTCCCGGCGCATTTCCGTCCACTTCTCGAGATGTTTAAGCTTAACATGTAAAATGGCCGCCTGCATACCGTCCAGCCGACTGTTGATTCCTTCGAAATCATGGTCATATTTACCGACGCGGCCGTGATTGGCAATCATACGGCATTTTGTCGCCAGTTCCTCATTGTTGGTGACGATAGCTCCTGCATCGCCATAGGCGCCGAGGTTTTTACCAGGATAGAAACTGAAACATCCTGCCTCTCCGAAGGCACCGACGCGTTGTCCGTTGATTTCAGCTCCGTGGGCCTGG
>DMAT01000323.1 GCA_003451635.1 Syntrophus sp. (in: bacteria)
TTGTTCTCGATATGAGCGCGGGTAGGGAAACGGGGTATGCCGCCGATGATATGGGAGGGGTCCGCTGGCTTCTCGATTATGCAGGCTTGGCGAAAGAACCGTGGAAACCATGGATGACCCGTCGCGCCACTGGGAAGGACCGGGAAGAGCGTTATGGCCCGGTTGTTCCCAAGATCATGCAATGGTTTGGAGAAAAGCAGGCAAACGGAGGAATTCGTCCAATACCGCTCCGGTATGTCGAAGAAGCCGCAAAATCTGTTTCCGACCTGACCGTTGTACAGGTTAAACTGCGGGGCGGTGCGGCGGGGAAATATTTGACTGCCGTAAAAGATAAGGATATCACCGGAATGATCACGAGGCTGTCGGCCCTGGGTTTCCCAAAGGTGGTGTTTGTCGCCGATCGGATCTACAGTGTTAACAAAGGAGTCCTGGCTGGAGAGCCATTTGTGGGCCCACCTATTATTTACGGGGTGGAACACGGCGTTACCCCCCTCAATAATAAACAGACCTATGGGGTGAGAGGGCGGCCCGATGGCTGTGGGGACTGCCATAGCGATACCTCGTCCTTTTTCAACAAGATGGCCATCCGGAACATCCGGAATGTCCTGAAAGACGATTATCCGGCCCTGAAAGAGCCCAATGCCGTTCCCCAGTATATGGATTGGGGACTTAAAGGGGTGCCGGCGTTTGAATAGACACGAAGAGATACGAAATGCGGATAATTAAATATTTTTTTATCATCTTGATTTTCCTGGTTATGTTCATCTCCCCGGCGGGGGCGGATCAGAAACCGCCGCCGAGAATTGAGCCCCGGGCGGTGGTGCGGATGATGGATAACCGGGAAAACATCTTGCTAATTAACGTGTTGAGTTTCCTGGAATGTATGGACAGCCGGATTCCTGCTTCCCTCTGTATTGCCTGCGAAGAGACGAGGGAAAAGGCAGACCTGCTCCCCCGGGATAGGAATGTCAAACTTGTTTTTTACGGCGGGAATGCCCCTGTCGAAGCGAGCTGTGAGATCATTCGGGAGGCTCAGCGTCAAGGTTTTGCCAATATTTATATTCTCAAGGGGGGCCTGACGGCATGGAAGCGGGCCGGTTATGAGGTGGAGTCCCTAAACCGGATCCCCCGGGCACAGGGGGCGGCCATCAAGCCGGGAAACCTGAAGACCTGGCTGAATACGGCGCCGTCGGCCCTGATGATCGATCTCCGTTCCCCCGCAGCCTACCAGTCCTATCACATTACCGGCGCCGTCAATATGCCCCTGGTCTCACTGCACCGGACCTACCAGGATCTTCCCTGGAATCGGCCCCTCCTCGTCATCGATGCCGATGGGTCCCGTTCTTTCCTGGCGGCTAGTTATCTGCGCCGTAAAGGCTTCGAGAACGTCCGTCGTCTGGAGGGTGGCATGGCCGCCTGGCAGACCTGGAATAAAGGAGGGACCCCATGAGGAGTCGCGGCAGTATGGGGTACGGGCCATGTTTCGCCCTGATTGTCTGTCTGGTCCTCGGGGTGGGGTTGCCCTCGGGGATTGTCGGGGCGGCAGGCGACCCGTCAGGGGGAGGGCGCAATTGTCAGTCCTGTCATGCCGACGCCCTCTTCAAGGCAGGCTTTCAGGCCTCCGCTCACGGAAACAACACCTGTGCGAGCTGCCATAGGGATATTACCGACCTCCGCCGTCACATGACCGGGGAAAGCAAGCCCCGACCGGTAAACTGCGGGAGCTGTCACCGGGATATCGCCTCCCGGTTCCGAAAGGATGTCCACTATATAAAACAAAGTTTCCAGTGTCAGGACTGCCATCAAAACATCCATAGCATCCGGAAATCAGGAGCGGGGGCCAAGGTTGCGGCAGTTGAAAATTGCAGTCAGTGCCACAGCCGTGAGGACTATACTCTTCTGGGGCACAGCGGCGCCGTTCTGAAAGGAAACGCCGATGCCGCCGCCTGTACGGACTGTCACGGCCTGCACAATACTCCGTCTTATGACCCCTCCCTGGAGCGGGATAGGGCTGCCGCCCGGGAGAATTACACCCGCCGCTGCCGTTCCTGCCACGCCGATGCTAAAATGGCGAAGCGGAACCGGTTTTCCACCAAAACCGTCGCCAGCTATGACGAAACCTACCACGGGAAGGTTCTCAACATCGGCTTCCCCCAGCGGGTGGCCGGTTGCGCAGACTGTCACCTCGGACACAATATCCTGCCCAAAAACGACCTCCGTTCAGGCATGCACCCCGAAAACATGAAGGCCGCCTGCAAGGCCTGTCATAAGGGCTTTCACAATCGTTTCGTCTCTTTTGAGGCCCACCCCGATCCGCTGGACCCCAAGCGTTCTCCCATCCTCTATTGGACCAACGCCTTCATGATAGCTCTGTTGGGGGGAACCTTCGCCTTTTTCTGGCTCCATACCATCCTTTGGTGGCGGCGGGCATATTGCGACAAATGCTGCGAAGGGAAGGCGGGATTCATCGAAAAAACAATCCTTCCGGAATGCCGGCCCGAATACAGGGAAGACAAGCAGATCCAGCGCTTTCCCGTCCGGGACCGGATCATGCACATCCTGTTGATCCTGTCATTTTTTACCCTGGTCATGACGGGATTCCCGATCAAGTATTACGATGCCCCCTGGGCCAAGATCCTCATCAACATCTGGGGCGGGGCCTACCGGGCGGGGCTCTTTCACCGTCTTGCCGCCCTGGTCCTCTGCGGCCTCTTTCTCTACACCCTGTGGCTCTCCCTGCAGTTCCTGTTCCCGAAGCGGGAGTTCCGGGGAGCCCTGCAGCGGCTCCTCGGCCCCGACTCCCTGTTCCCGAACTTTAAGGATCTCAAGGATATCATCGGTATGTTCAAGTGGTTCTTCGGAAAGGGTGAGATGCCGAAGTTTGACCGTTGGACCTACTGGGAGAAATTTGATTTCCTCGCCGTCTTCTGGGGGATGACCGCCA
>DMAT01000077.1 GCA_003451635.1 Syntrophus sp. (in: bacteria)
CCATCGATTCGGCGACCATGATGAATAAAGGTCTGGAGATCATCGAGGCGCGCTGGCTCTTCGATGTGCCCGTGGATCAGATCGATGTGGTTGTCCACCCCCAGAGCATCATCCATTCCTTTGTTGAATATTGGGATGGGTCAGTCATGGCCCAGTTGGGGAAGCCGGACATGCGTGTTCCTATCGCCTACGCCCTTTCCTGGCCCGAAAGACTTCCGAGGGTGGGGACTTTTATGGACTTCAGTAAAGCGTCGTCCCTGGATTTCCATCCTCCGGATGAGGAAAAGTTTCCTTGTCTATCCCTCGCCTGTAACGCCGTGAAGACGGGCGGGACCATGCCGGCCGTTCTCAACGGGGCAAATGAAATCGCCGTCCAGGCTTTTTTGGATGAAGAGATCCGGTTTACAGACATCGCCGGGGTGATAAAAAATGTCATGAACGCCCACCAGACCGTTTATTCGCCGGTATTGGCGGACATAATCAATGCCGACCGTGAAGCCAGGCAGGGGGCAATGAAGAACATAAAGGAGAAACGAGATTGGTTGGCACAAGCATAGTATCCGTAATCATTTTATTGGGAATTCTGATTTTTGTTCATGAGCTGGGACACTTCCTCATGGCAAAATATTTTAATGTGGGAGTTCAGAAATTCTCCCTCGGGTTCGGAAGAAAAATCTTTGGTAAAAAAATTGGTGAAACAGAATATCTGCTTTCCCTCATCCCCCTCGGCGGATATGTGAAACTGCTCGGGGAAGGGGAGGGGGAAGAGCTGACGCCGGGAGAACAGCTGCGATCATTTTCTCATCAATCGGTATGGAAGAGAATCGCTATTGTCACGGCGGGACCGGCCTTCAATTTCCTCCTTGCCATAATGATTTTTGCCGTGGTCTATATGGTCGGCGTGCCGGTGCTGACGACTGCCATCGGCAATGTCCAGGAGGGTTCTGCGGCTTATCAGGCCGGAATCAAACCTCTCGACGTCGTCCAGGCCATCAATGGCGACAAGGTCACCCGCTGGGACCGAATGGCGGAGAAAATATCCGCCAGCGACGGGAAACCGCTGGTTTTTACCGTCAGTCGTACCGGGGCCCCCCTGGACATCACCGTCGTTCCCCAGCCGATGAAGGGTAAGAATATCTTTGGCGAGGAAAAGACCTCTTTCAAAGTTGGTATCAGTCCCACCAATAATACGGTGATCGACCGTCTGAATCCTGTCGAGGCTTCCTGGACCAGTATCAAGCAGACGTGGTTTATCACCAAGTTGACCATGCTTAGTATCGTCAAGATCATGGAGGGTGTTCTTTCCCCACGGACCTTGGGAGGCCCCATTCTCATTGCCCAGATGGCCGGCGCCCAGGTCAAGGAGGGGCTCGTGCCCTTTGTCTTGTTCATGGCCCTCCTCAGTATCAATCTGGCCGTCCTGAACCTGTTGCCCATACCTGTTTTAGACGGTGGTCATCTGATGTTTTATATGATCGAAGCGGTCCGGGGAAAGGCCGTCAGCATGAAGACAAGGGAACGGGCCCAGCAGGTTGGATTTATTCTTCTCGTTATGTTAATGATCTTTGTCATAATGATGGATATCGACAGACTGAATATTAAGATGGTCAACGACATTACAAGCATATTTACCAAATAGCATGAATATTCTTGCCCTTGATACCTCCGGAGAGACGGCCAGCGTCGCCATTTTGCGGGATGAGACAGTACTTGGGGAGATCTTTTTAGATCTGGGGCGTAACCACTCTGAAATCCTGCTGCCGTCAATTGAACACCTACTGACAGCTACAGGCCTTGAACTAATGGCAATCGATGTCTTTGCCTGCACAGTTGGTCCGGGCTCATTCACGGGGATTCGCATCGGCGTCGGCACGATAAAGGGATTGGCCCTTGCTGCCGATCGGCCTGTCGTCGGCTTGTCTGCCCTCGAGGTTCTCGCTATGGACGCAATGGGTTTTCAAAGGAAGATATGTCCCATGATCGATGCCAGAAGGGAACAGGTATATGCGGGGTTATATGCCGATAATGGTTCGGAAGGATTGATTTGCATAATTCCGGAACAACTGATTAAGGCAAATGAATTCCTGGAATTGATAGAGGGAGAGACCGTGTTCACAGGAACGGGGGCGGTTAAGTACAGGGACATAATTCAACGGGGGTTGACGGGAAAGGGTTTTTTTGTCGTCGGCCATCGTAATCGAGTTCATGCCTCGACTGTGGGGGTTCTTGCGGGCAGGGAGGCCCTTGCCGGAGGACTGACGGATGCGGTCAAGCTCGTCCCCTTGTATCTGCGCCGTTCGGAAGCGGAGGAAAAAATGGATCGCCAGTGTTGACAACACGGGCAAATTTTCATAAAATCGTCGTCAGTCAGGAACCGTCAGCAACGAATCAGGAGATCTGATAAACATATTTCAGAGGATAAATACATGTCCCATGACAGCCCCATAGCCCCCGAAGGTGTTCCCTTCATCATTTCCGCCGTCCTTATTACATCCCTGTGTCACTATTTTGGATGGACGTGGGCGACCGTGATTTTCGGATTGACAACCCTTTTTGTCACCTGGTTTTTTCGTAATCCAAAGCGCAATCCCCCCCCCGATCCCAAGGCGATTATTTCTCCATGCGATGGAAAGGTTATTCGCATCGAGACAGTAGAGGGCCACGAACTGCTGCCCGGACCTCTAAAGAAAATAAGTATTTTCATGAATGTGTTCAATGTCCATGTAAATCGCATTCCCTACGACGGCATCATTGAGGATATTCATTATTATCCGGGGCAGTTTTTTTCTGCCAATCTCGACAAGGCATCAACAGATAACGAACGGAATGCTCTGATCATTGCCCTGGGAAATGGGGAAAAAATGATTGTGATCCAAATTGCCGGTTTGATTGCCAGGAGGATTGTCTGCTGGGTTGCCAAAGGGATGAGTGTAACCAAGGGGGAGAGATTCGGTTTGATCCGCTTCGGTTCAAGGCTGGATGTCTTTCTGCCCCCCCGAACTAACGTCTGTGTCCAGGTAGGCGACAAGGTTCGGGCCGGGGAAACGCCGATAGGAGAGATGCCATGAAAGAACGGCCCCGGTTTCCGAAAGGAAAGATGAAGAAGGGCATTTATGTCCTTCCCAACCTGTTTACCACGGCGAGTCTCTTTTCCGGATTCTACTCAATTATCGCCTCCATGAAGGGGCAGTATGAGGTAGCGGCAATCTCCATATTAGTTGCCGCCGTTCTCGATGCCCTGGACGGCCGTATTGCCAGAATGACCAATACGACCAGCAAATTCGGCGCCGAATATGATTCCCTTTCCGATCTGGTTTCTTTTGGCGTTGCCCCGGCGATTATGGCCTATACGTGGTCGTTGTTTGCCTTCGGCAGATGGGGATGGCTGGTGTCATTTCTGTTTGTGACTTGCGGAGCCCTGAGACTGGCGCGTTTCAACATTCAGATCGGAATTATCGACAGCCGTGTATTCAATGGTCTGCCTATTCCCGGCGCCGCAGCGGTCGTGGCTACGGGGGTGCTGATTTTCTACAAGCTCGGAGGAGTCGGACATTTCAATCACTTGCTTGTTCTCATCTCGGTCCTTGTCCTTGCCCTTTTCATGGTGAGCAACATTAAATATTACAGCTTCAAGGACCTCAACTTTTTTGCCCGGAAGCCATTCATGTCTTTTGTCCTGATCGTCTGCATCTTGATTATTGTGGTTGCGGAGCCGCAGATCATGATCTTTACCTTCACAGCTGGTTACAGCCTCTCCGGACCGGTATGGCTCATCTTCAAATTGGCAAAAAAGCTGCCCGGAATGAAGGGAAATGGTTCTCCAGCGGCAAAGCAAGGCCCGGCGTCCTGAATATTATTGAAGTCATTATTTATTTTAAGGAGATAATAGTTATATGAAAGCCTTTCGCGTAGCGGTAGTGGGCGCCACCGGCGCCGTGGGAAATGAAATGATTAAAATTCTGGAAGAGCGTAACTTTCCCGTGGAGGAGATCAAGCTGCTCGCTTCCGAGCGTTCTCTGGGCAAGGCTCTGGAATATAAGGGGAAAAGTATTCCCGTGGAGGTCCTGAACGAAGATTCATTCACGGGGGTGCAGATAGGCCTGTTTTCCGCCGGAGGCAGCATCTCCGAGAAGTTCGCCCCCCTTGCCGCCCAGGCAGGGTGTGTCGTCGTGGACAACACCAGCGCCTTCCGCACGGTCCCGGATATACCCCTCGTCGTACCCGAGGTGAATCCGGAGGCCATCGCCCTCTACAAAAATAGGGGAATCATCGCCAATCCAAATTGTTCCACAATCCAGATGGTCGTCGCCCTGAAGCCCATACATGACGCCGTCCGGATCAAGAGAATCGTTGTCTCCACCTATCAGGCCGTATCCGGCACGGGGAAGAAGGCCGTTGACGAATTGATGAATCAGACCCGCGCCCTGCTGAGTTTTCAGGATCCCGTCGTCAAGGTCTATCCCCACCAGATTGCC
>DMAT01000269.1 GCA_003451635.1 Syntrophus sp. (in: bacteria)
TAAGCGGGCGGAAACATCACCCTTAAGGTAAGGACGGCGAGCGGGAAGGATGGGAAGGAAAGAAACAGCTTCTTCAGGCGGCTACCTGAAAAAGGCTAGGGAATCAAAAAAGATATCCATAGGGGAGCTTTCAAGGAAAACCAAACTCAGCCCTGAATTGCTCCTCGCCATTGAGGAGAACCGCTTTGAGTCCTTTTGTCAGCCGGAATTCATACCCGGATATCTAAAGCTATATTCCCGCCAGTTGGGTCTTGATGAAGCGGAAGCGCTGAGCGAGTACAGGGTTTTCGACCAAATCCCTAAACAGATAAAAGACATCCCCATACAGACAAATCTATTTCTGGACTACAATCCTCCGATCCGTTCCGCAGAACCGACTAAAATTCAAGCCGTCCGTAACAACGACAGTAATCTCTTCAAGCATGCCTCCCTGATCTTTTTTACGATCCTTATCGTCTCGCTTTTTTTCTACATCCCATCTGAATACAAGGGGCCCAGAGAAATCAGGTCCGATACGTCATCCCGGGTCAACGAAATGAAAAAAGATGCCCCGGTCACTCCACCCGTTCCCCAGACCGATCCTTCGTCGCCCATAGCAGACGCCGCACCTTCGGGCAAGTCTTCACCGCCGCCCGCTTCACCAACGTTCGCGACTGCTACCCCTGCCTCCCCGGTAAATCGTGAACCTGAAAAGATGATCAAGGTCATCGGAAACAGAGACAGCAAACGCTATCATTTACCGGGAATGAGGTATTACGATCACGTCGCCGCCTACCACCGCGTTGTTTTCTCCTCTGAAGAAGCGGCTGTCAAGGCGGGTTATCACAAGGCCTCACGCTGAGTGCTGTTACCTCTGAAGGCTGTCTCGGCCTCATCAATCAGCTGATCCTCAAATCCACAATACTTGGGGGAAAAATGAAAGGGGATCATTCGCTTCACCCCTGCCTCCCTGGCAAGAGCGCCTGCCTGCCGGGCCGTCAGATGGTATTTTCTGGCTGCCTGCTCGGCCTCGACATCAAGGAAGGAGCCTTCGATAAAGAGGATATCGGCGTCCCGGGCTAAATTGACAATGATCCCGGCATTATCTTCACTGTAGAGGGCGTCGGTCACATAGGCTATCTTCTGCCCCGGAGTAATCTTGACAATCCTGTCCGCAAGCGTCCCCAGGGGCGCCCACCTTTCCATAGGCAAGCCCTTTTCGTTTTTCCACCAGATCCGGACGGGGAAATCCGGGGGACAGTCATTTACGATACAATCCTTGAGGCCGTTGAGCCATGGCCCGGCGGGCAATCCCAATTCCTGGAGGGCGTCTTTGCGGATGTTGATCCGTCTTTTCTCCTCGGCCCGGAAGGCGAGACAGGGGATCTTGTGATCGAGAAAGGCCCCCTGGAGGGAGAAATATCTGTCTTCGAAAAGTAATCCGTCAAAAGCCCCGATCTCATCTTCACCTTCCGCCCGGAAGGCGCGGCGACAAGAAAAACGTCGCGTTTTCATTTGGCCCTTGGGATCTGCTTCGGTGGCAATGATGACAAAATCATTTACATATTGTTCGACGAGGTTCCACGTATAGGCCCGTAGGCGGCTTTCGACCTGCTCCAGAAAACCCGGGGGCCCATAGAGGGCGATATGGCGGTCCCGTCCCAGGCAGATGCGGATCAGGTGATCGAAGCCGATGAAATGGTCCATGTGGGTGTGGCTTACGCAGATATGCTCGACCTTCAGGATGTTCCGGGGAGGCAGGGCATGCAGCTCCCCCAGATCGAAGAGGAGGGCCCGGCGCCGGTATTTCATCTCCAGATAAACACAGGGGTCGCCGCCGGGGCCGTTCACCAGGACGGTATTAAACATGGGGGCAGCCTCCTTCCCGAAGGCTTTCCCGGATACTGACGGCAATCTTTCCGATGAGGAGGTGAGCCTCTCCGTTTCCGCTTGTTTCATCTCCGGACAGAACAAATGGCACAACCTCCACCCGACCCGCAAAGACCTTCGTCAGCAGGTCCTTTGTTCCTTGCCACCGCTTCGCCACCCTTGCTTCCTGCCCATAAAGATCACCCCCAATCTCATTGGCGCCGAAATCATCGACCAGGAGCAGTCGATCCCCGGGCGTCCAGCCTGTTTCTTCGCGCACCCGGACCCAGAATTCTTCTTCATCCTTGTGGTAACCAAGATCGGCGGAATTGGCGACAAAAAAACATGACTTTGAATCAGTGGTTACGGACGCGGACCCGATCTTATCCCTCACCTTGGCCCCGCCCCCCGCCGGCAAAGAGACTGCCTTCATCTGCATGTCCCGAAATTGATCTTTGATGGCCTCCGTTGCCTCGGCATAGTGATCGGTGGCCACAACATTCGTAATCCGGGGATGGTTATACAACTCCCGCAGGAGGGGGCGCCAGGAGGGATCGATCGGGGAATGGGAAAAATACTGCCCTACGAAAATGCCGGCGGCTCTGTCGAGATCGGCAAGAGAGGAGTCCTTCCGCCTCGCGGTCAATTCCTCGCTGATTTTATCGACCATAAGGCGGCGATAGCCGATGGGAGTCCGGCTCCCCTTCTCCCAGGTGGGGTTGACAATGGTGTTCCAGAATATGTCCGGGGAGGCAACGCCGAAATCGGCAAGACCGGAGAGATGCAACTGCCTTTCCAGAGCATCGCTTTTCCCGAAGGCTACCGCCTCCAGAGACAGGGTTCCCGAATAATCAAAGACAATTGTCAATCCGCACATGACCGACCAGCATTAATGATTCCGCAAAGCTCCTGGGCCGCCAGAAAGGGGTCCGGGGCGGCGCAGATCGCTGACACAACAGCGACACCATCTGCCCCCGCCTGCATCGCCGCTCCGGCGTTCGTCATATTCAAACCGCCGATGGCAATAAGGGGGTGACGGGAATAGGCCCGGATCGTCGCGATGCCCTCCAACCCCCAGCTTCCTTTTGTATCCGTCTTGGTCGGCGTCTCAAAAATGGGACTGATGCCGAGATAATCCACGTCCAACTCTTCGGCCAGCTCCACATCGGCCCATGTCTCCACGGAAAGCCCGATGATGACTCCCTTTCCCAGAATCCTCCGGGCAAGGAGGTAGGGCATGTCTTCCTGGCCGATATGGACGCCTTCCGCCCCCACCGCCAGGGCGACATCGATCCGGTCGTTGATAATCAGCGGGACATTGAAAGGGGCCAACAGAGTCTTGATGCTCCTTGCCTCTTCGACAAAGGAGCGGGTTGGCAGGTTCTTTTCCCGAAGCTGAACACAGGCGGCCCCTCCCCTGACGGCCGCAAGGACAATCTCATCTAAAGGACGGCCGCCGCAGAGATCACGATCTGTAACAAGATATAAACCTTTGATACTTTTCATGATGAAAGCGTCGTCAATTTCAGGCGTTGGTCGATATCTTCAAAAGAAAGCCCGTACATGGCATCGAGGAATTGCATCTGCATGCTGCCGGGACCAGCGGCACGGGCAGCGGCGATTTCTCCCGCAATCCCCATGACGGCCATAGCACAGGCTGTTGAGTCGGCGAGGTCGGAGCCCACCG
Source organism: Syntrophus sp. (in: bacteria) (assembly GCA_003451635.1). GTDB lineage: Bacteria > Desulfobacterota > Syntrophia > Syntrophales > UBA8958 > UBA8958. The sequence continues at coordinate 3,536 of DMAT01000269.1, forward strand.
CAGCAAAGGCGCCGCATAGCGCCGAAGCCGTGCAGCCGAGACCCGTCACCCGCGTCATCATGGGATGGCCATTACCGACAACGATCATCCGGCTGCCGGCGATAATGTAGTCCTTCTCGCCGCTCACGCATACGACCGACCCGAATTGATCGCTAAGGATGCGGGCCGCATCAAGGGCGTGATCCGAGGACGTCGTACTGTCGACTCCCTTGGTAAGCTTTCCCTCCGTCACCAGGGCCATCGTCTCGGAGGCATTGGCCCGGATAATGGATGGAGAGACCGCCTCCAGAAGCTGTCGCGAGGTACGGGTACGGTATGGCGTCGCTCCGGCCCCAACAGGGTCGAAGATAACGGGAATCCCCTTTTGCTTGGCTCTTCTTGCGGCCATGAACATCGATTTTGTCCATTCCTCATTCAAGGTGCCGATATTGATCACCAGGGCAGAGGCAATATTAACCATGTCCTCCACTTCCTGTTCCGCATGGGCCATGACGGGGGAAGCGCCGATGGCCAGCAGGGCATTGGCGGTAGTGTTCATTACCACATAGTTTGTTATATTATGGACAAGGGGGGCACGGCTTCTAATCTGGAGAACGGCGTCCCAGACATGTTTGGACTGGTCAGACATGGCGTTTTTCTCCTTTACAGAACAATTTTAACGGCCGGATGGGCCCGCAGGGCTTCATAAACGGCGAGACGGTGGCCTTCACTCTCCACAACCACCTCCAGTTGAAAACTCTGATACTTTCCTTTTTCACTGCTCCTTGAAAGCACCATCCGATAGGTTCGATCCTGAATAATTTCCCCCACTGCCCGGCGCAGGCCATCCTCGTCGGCGCCGATGATCTGATAGCTCCACGAGGAGGGGTAATCAATAACCGCCTGTCCTTCAAGTTCTTTCATGGCTTACTCCTCAAAGGGCACCGGGAGGGCAGTTTTCTTGAGTCCCTCCGCACCACTGCACGGGACATCACCCCACGCACCTCCCGTTGGATATGCTCATTGGTAATAGGAATAGATAGTTTTTGCCGATGCGTCAAGGTAAAATGATCATCTGCCTTGACGAAGATAGAGAGTTACGACCGATAATCATTCATGTTCTTTCATCGACAATTATGATATTGGAACGCATCGTGTTATCCAAGAAGAAAAACCCCGCTGATACCGGACAATCATTACATTTTTCGGAGGTGTTTGCATGACAATGAAATACAAAGGGTGGAGCATCATGCTGTTCGCTCTGATGCTTGGCATGACTACATTGTCAAATGCCCAGGCAGT
>DMAT01000065.1 GCA_003451635.1 Syntrophus sp. (in: bacteria)
CATAGAGGGTGGTGGTCTTGCCGCTCCCCGTGGGTCCCGTGACAAGGATAATGCCATAGGGAGATTTGATTAGACGATCAAAGAACGAAATGGACTGTGTGGACATTCCCAAATCGACAAGCTGCAGAATATTGACTGTTTTATCCAGGAGCCTGAGGACAACCCGCTCCCCGTAAATAGTGGGGAGAACGGACACCCGGACATCAACGCTCCGGTCGGCTATTCTTATTTCGATCCGGCCATCCTGAGGAAGCCGTTTCTCGGCGATATTCAATCTTGCCATTATTTTCACACGCGATGTGAGGGGAGACTGGATCTTGCGGGGCAGGCTCAAGACGTCATACAGGACACCGTCAATCCGGTATCGCACCTTTAAGGCACTTTGATACGGCTCTACATGGATGTCGCTGGCCCGATCCTTTAACGCGCCGGAAATAAGCAGGTTGACCAGTTTGATGATCGGGGCGTCCCCTGCCTCATCGAGAATATCGCCGGTTTCTTCAATCTCGGAGATAATGCTATCCGTTGATTCTGTGTCCATCTCCTCGAAAAACTCTTTCGCCGTACTCCGGCTGAGATCATAGGCGATATTTATGGCGTCGGTTATGGCTTCCTGGGTGGACAGCACAACCGTACTGGCGCGGCCGTTTCGGGAAAGCTCATGGCGCATGTCATCGATGGCCTGGAAATCGAAAGGGTCGTTGACGGCAATGATGAGCTTCTCTGCCGTCTCCAGGGGAACAAGGCGATTCTTTTTGAGATACTGGATGGGAAAGTGCCCTGTAAAGTCAAGACTGATATCATCCGTGGGCAGAGCCGGCCAGAAGGGAATGGATAGCTGTTCGCTCAGCACCTGAAGCACCTCACTCTCGCGCATCAGCTTCTTCTGAACGAGCAGATCGACAAGGCTGTCCGTGCCCTTGCGGTAGAGAACCATAAGTTCAGACAGCATCTCCGGCGTCACACCGGCCAGAGAAAGGCGCTGCTCCAAAGTCACCGCAGTTGTTTTCTTCACTTTGCTTCCGTTACCGGTGTGGCTGGCTTGTCCTTCTTGGGATCGTACATACGGATGACCCCTTCTTCTATCTTTCCTATATCATTAACTTTTTTCTTGGAGATAGCAGCTGCTTCCGCCTGGTTGCGGATGATGTGAGGGGTAATGAAGACAAACAAGTTTGTTTTAAAATTGGCTTTGTATTGATACTTGAACAACCAGCCGATCAGGGGAATATCACCTAAAATGGGAATTTTTGCTATACTTACCTCCGTATCATCCTGGATCAATCCTCCGATAACAACGGTTTCCTTGTCTTTGACGACAACCGACGTTTTTGCCGCCCGTTTATAGGTAGTGGGACGGAACTGGGCCGAGGAGGCTTGATCAATACGGGTTACCTGCTGGTCGATTTTCAGGCGGATATAATTCTCCTCGCTGATGTGGGGATTGACTTTGAGAATTATACCCACGTCCTTGTATTCGTAGTTGCTGTAATTGATCTGCGTCCCCGTATAAGAGGTGTCCTGGCGGGTTATATAGGGAACGTTCTTGCCGACATTGATTTCCGCGTCTTCATTATCCAGGGTCAAAAGCTGGGGCGTTGCCAGGACGGACACATCGGCATCGTTGCGATAAGCCTGAAAGACGGCGCCGACATTCGGGAATATGATCCCCCCGATATTGATCCCCGCTCCCAGGACGCCAATGGCGAAACTGCTCAGGGGAAAGGTGGCCGTGCCCGTGGTCACATCCACGCTGGGGAAGGCAGTGCTACCGCCGCTGAAAGTGGCCATCCCCAGGGTCTTGGCATCCGTCCCGTCCTTACCAAGACCGCCCAGCGGTCCGGTCCCCATATTGTTGACGGCGTGCCATTCCGTCCCCAATTTTAAATCTCTTCCTGCGTTAACCTCCATGATCAGCGCTTCAATGTAAACCATGGGACGGGGGTTATCGAGTTGTTTGATAATTGATTCCAGGATTGAATAATCTCCCCGCTCCGCCGTAATGACCAGGCTGTTTGTGGCCTTGTCCGCAACGATCTGGACGTCTTTGGATAAAACGGCCTTGCTGGCTACCGGGCCGACCTTGACATCTCTGGGAAGATTCATGAGGACCTTGGCGAGATCCTCAGCGGTGGCATTCTGAAGCTTGTAGATATGAAGGAGAGATTCCCCTTTCGTAACGCCCTTGTCCACCATGGCAATCACTTTTTTAATGCGCTCCGTGTCGGCCTCGCTGGCCAGTATGATCAGGGCATTGGTACGGTCTTCCGCGACAATGCGGATCGGGGCAATACCTTTCTGAAGCTGGAAGATTGTAGTCAGGGACTTTGCGACTTCCGACGCCGTGGCATATTTCAGGGGTATGAAGGAAAGCTGCTCACCCACCCCCTCCACATCCAGAGCGGTGATTATTTCCTGAAGGCGCTTGATGTTGGAAAGGACGTCGGTTACAATAAGCATCCCCGTCGGAGCATATGCAAGGGCCACGCTGGACTTGGAAATCAGCGGTTCAATGATTTTTTTCATCTCATCCGGGTTGGCATGATCCAGGGAAAATATCTGTGTCACAACCTTGTCTCCCGAAATCCTTACATCATGGTCAACGCGAGTTTCAATGCCCTTCTCTCTGGCCTGCTGGGAAGGTATGATCTTGATGACATCACCGGAAGGTACTGCTGTGAATCCGTTAACCTCCAGAACCGATTCGAATACCTTATAAACCTCACCAACGGGAATCTTCTTTGGTGAAACGACGGTGACCTTCCCCTTGACTCTTTCGTCAATAACGAAATTCTTTTCCGTCAGTTCGCTGACAAATTTTGCAAATACCGCTATGTCGATACTGTCAAAATCCATAGTTACATAGCGTGTTTTCTTCGCTGTCTGGGATGTGGCTGGAACGGTCGAGGTGCTTTTGCTGTCAATAATTTTTCCCGTTTTTACGGATTCATCCTTTTTCTGGTCTTCGCCTGCAATTTTCGCAGCTTGGGCATAAGGCGCCGCAATCCATATTATAATAAGAAACAATCCCACTATCAGTAAGAGCCTGGTTGTTGCCTTGGATCGAAATAATCTGGTCATGGCTCTTTCCCGTCCACATTTCCAATGAATTTGAGAAATTCAGGCGATGTATTAATATTTTTTAAATCACGATCGTTCTTCGCCCATTTCCTAACCTCAGGATTGATGGTTGCGGCTTCCTGCAAGTATTTCATGCTCCTGCTCAGATCGGAAAATCGGGCATAAAGGCATGCCATGTTATAGTAAGGATCGACATAATCTTTTTTAATAGAAATGGCCCGGTCGAACTTCTGAATGGCATAACCTTTTAGGTTTTGCTGCATATAAATCACACCGAGGTTATTGATAGCCTTTACATATCTGGGATCGAGGTTGAGCAATTCCTTATAAAGCCGCTTCGCCGTTGCAAGATCGTGTCGTTTCTGACTGGCAAGGGCTTCTCTATAAAGGATCTCAATATCTCGTTGATGAGAAACTTCCTTTCCTTTCCCTTCCGCCCTATCCTTAACAATCGCTTGCGTCGGCAAGGATGGATCCGAGGGCTGTGCCGTCTTCGCGCCTCTCTCTTGTTCGACCATCACTTTCCCCGATGGCAGCGTATCCGGCTTCGACTCGGTCTTCCCCTGCTCAGGAGAAGTAATCACGGGTTCATTAATTACCACCGCCTTGGGGATGGTTTTCGCCGGATTAAACAAGCTCTTATTAGGCAATGGCTCCTGCTGCCAGAGCCAAAAAAAAGTTATGGCTACTGATGCGATGATCAGAATGATTAAAAGAGCAAATATATGCCAACTTTTTATCAGGAACCTTTTCTCAGGTGCATGTGCAACGATGCACTGATAATTATGCTTCTGGGTATCTTTTTCTTTTTGTGCCTTTTTTAATGCTTCGTTAATGTAACTCATTTACCTTTTTAGTCAAGAAATTTAAAGAATCTCTTTTTAGGGATAAGATAGTTTACTTTAAGGTCTTTCATAGCATATTTTACGGTCTTCCTGTCTATAATAAACGTGTCTTTTGTATAGGCAACCAAAAGGCAGCGATCGCAGATGGCGTTGATCCTTCTGGGAATGCCTTCAGAGTAGTGATAGATCAGGCGGTATGCATAGGGGGTAAAACGAATGCTGCCGTTGTTGCCGGCTACAGACAACCTGTGATTAATATAAGAATTTACATCTGTCCGGTCAAGCGAAGGGAGGTGGTAGCGAACGGTGATCCGTTCGTTAAGTTGCCGCAACGACGGCATGGCCATTATTCCCTGCAGTTCCGATTGTCCGATCAAGACGATTTGGAGCAGTTTTTCCCGTTCTGTTTCCAGATTGGACAGTACCCGAATCTGCTCAAGCACTCCCCGGGAAAGATTCTGTCCTTCGTCAATCAACAGGACCGCATTCTTCCCTTTGGAAAAATTATCAAGGAGAAATTCATTCAAAACGTCAATATAGCGTTTTCTTGATCTCTCCGAATCAGTCAGCGAGAGACCGAATTCCTGAACAATGGTCTCCAGGAGCTCCATTTCTGATAAGAAGGAATTAAAGACAAGAGCCGTCGCTACTTTCTGATCCAGGTTCGCCAGGAAGGAACGGCATAAAGTTGTTTTACCCGTTCCCACATTGCCCGTAATCAAGATAAAACCTTTCTTTCCGTGAATACCATATAGAAGGTGATTCAACGCTTCCTGGTGATGGGGGCTCAGGAAAAAGTACCTGGGATCAGGTGTCAGATTGAAAGGATTCTCTCTTAGACTAAAATATGCTGAGTACATAATTTTTATAATGCCCTCATCGGAATGACACCCGGAGTTCTTCTTGCCTGCCCTGCCTTTTGATTTTGAGTGACAGGGGAGATCCAGATTTTAAACTGTTATAGAATTCAACCACGTCATCGGCAGTTTTGATCTGTCTGCCGTTAACACCCTGCAGAACATCTCCTTCGACTAACCCCATTTTTTTGAATATGCCGTCCGGTTT
>DMAT01000004.1 GCA_003451635.1 Syntrophus sp. (in: bacteria)
TGCCGCCAGCGTTAGGCGGTTTCCGCTACTGCCAATTAGGAACGCCCCTTTTCGATGATTTGGGAAATATTGCCCCGGAGGTCGGTTTCTCCGATCTGGCCGCCCATGTCTATTTTGCCGAAACGGGTCAACCCCTGCCCAATACGGAAAGCAGCGCCGGGAAAACGCCGTTGCTGGGCGTTCATAACGGCGTGGCTGTTTATCTCCTCTTCAACGGCATCTTGGGAGATAAAACGGTTAACGGCGGCAATATCCTGACCTCCTCCGTCCTCGCTTCCCTGCCCGTTCATGGCGGTCTGAAGGTCATTTACGGCGAAGGCAGCCGTCTCAGAGGGGATCGCCTGCGCCGGGAAAATATCGTCTTTAAACAGATTCCCTATGCCATCAAGGTAGGCTGACATGCTGACGCTTCGCAACTATCAACAACAGTGCCTCGATCAACTCCGCGATTACCTCGCCCTGTTAGGACGGCTGGGGGCGGGGACGGCCTTTTACCAGCAGACGGGACGGGTTTATCATGCCGTTCCCCACCTGCCCGGACTGCCTTACGTGTGCCTGCGCGTCCCGACGGTCGGCGGCAAGACCCTCATGGCCTGCCATACCCTGGCGATAATGGCGAAGGAATACCTACAGCAGGAGCGGATTGTCTGCCTTTGGCTCGTTCCCAGCAACACCATCCGCGAGCAGACCCTCAAGGCCTTGCGGGACAGAAATCATCCCTACCGGCAGGCCATTGACAGCCAATTTTCAGGTAACATCAATGTGATGGACCTTGCGGAAGCCCTCTATATTCAGCGGTGCGTCCTGGAAAATGAAACGACCATCATTGTTTCCACCTTGGCTGCCCTGCGCGTGGAAGATACGGAGGGACGAAAGATTTACGAGTCGGCGGGGGCTTTACAACACCATTTCTCCGATTTGTCGCAGGTTCTTGAGGTGAAGCTGGAACGGAACGCCGTCGGCGTACTGCCTTACTCCTTGGCTAATGTTCTGCGGCTGTGGGAACCAGTCGTGATCATGGACGAGGCCCACAACGCCCGGACAAAGCTGTCCTTTGAAACGCTGGAGCGATTCAATCCATCCGGTATCATCGAATTTACGGCCACGCCCCAATTGGACAACGATCCGGAACATGGAAAATTTGCCAGTAATGTCCTGACTCAGGTTTCGGCCGCCCAGTTGAAGGCCGAAGAAATGATCAAATTACCTATCAGACTGCATACCCGTTCCGGCTGGCTGGAAATACTGTCTGACACTATTCAGGAACAGAGAAATCTGGAAGAAATCGCCCGGGCGGAACAAATCGAGACAGGTGAATACATCCGTCCATTGGTCTTGCTGCAGGCGCAACCCCATCACCAGGAAAAGGAAAACATCACGGCGGAGGTGGTCCGCAAGACCCTCCATGAAGATTTCAAAATACCGGCGGAGCAAATCGCCGTCGCTACAGGCGTTACGCGGGAGATCGACGGCGTCAATCTTTTTGATTTTAACTGCCCTATAAGATACATTATTACTCAACAGGCCCTCAAGGAGGGGTGGGATTGTGCCTTTGCCTATATCTTCTGCAGCGTGGCCGACATCGGTTCTACTCGGGACGCAGAGCAATTGCTTGGCCGTGTCCTGCGCCTGCCGCAAGCGAAGACGAAAAAGCATCCTGAGTTGAATCGGGCCTACGCCATGATCTGCTCGCAACGGGCCGTCGAAACCTTGGGAAAGCTCGGAGAAGCCCTGATTGAAAATGGTTTTGAGGCCATCGAAGCGAAAAGATTCGTGACGTATGAACAACCCCCGCTTCCCAATCTGGACGGTTTGCCCCTTTTTTCCCAAACTTTCGTTTCCGAACAACTACCGGAGGCCCCAGATCTTTCCAAACTTACGGATGATCTTCGCTGTCGCATCCAATACGATACCAACGAGGAGAAATTGACCGTTATGGGGTCCCTGACCTTGGTGGAGCGAATTGAACTGGAAAGATGCTTTCTCAGTTCCGAGGCCAGAATAGCAATCCGCAACCTGAATCCTTCTTCTCAAAAACAGGGAACAGCGGCCAGTTATGGCGATAATAGGCTCCGTGTGCCTGCCCTCTGTATTCGCATAAATGGGGAGCTTGAGCTATGCGACGATTCCCATTTTCTTGACGCCCAATGGAATTTGGCGGCTTGTAATCCGACCCTGACGGAAGACGAATTTCCTTCCGAGGTTAATGCCGGTGCGGAGGCGGAACTGGATATCTCAGATGTCGGCAAGATCGAAATGCGCTTTGTCCAGCAGGTACGCAAGCAACTTGTCCTGCTCCGGGAGGAAAGCGGTTGGACGGCGTCGGGTCTGGTCAACTGGCTGGATCGGCAGATTTATCATCCCGACATTACCCGTATCCAGACCACCGTCTTCATTCGCAGGGTCATCGACCAGCTCCTGGACGTACGCCTGGTGACGGTTCAACAACTTGCCGCTGATAAAATTCGTCTTAGCAACGCGCTTGCCGCATTGATCGACAGACATCGACAGGTGATGCGCAAGGAAAGCTTTCAAAGGCTCCTGTTCGGACCAAAGACGGAGGAAATCGAAACCAGCGCCGCCATTCCTTTCCTCATCACTCCGGATCGCTATGCTCCCAATCGCTATTATGACGGCGGGGTAAAATTTCAACATCACGCCTTTCCCGTGATCGGAGAGATGAATGGGGAAGAATTAGCTTGCGCCCAATATTTAGATCAATTGCCGCAAATTAAACGCTGGGTGCGGAACTTAGACCGTCAGGGGGACGCCTCCTTCTGGTTGCCCACGACGACGGACAAATTCTATCCCGATTTCGTTGCGGAATTAGTCGATGGCCGTTGGCTGGTTGTCGAGTATAAAGGCGAACATCTTTGGAGCAACGATGATTCCAAGGAAAAAAGGAACATCGGCGAATTATGGGCGGATCGTAGCGGCGGACAGTGTCTTTTTGTCATGCCCAAAGGTCGTCATTTGATTGAAATCGATCAGGCGCTGAATCGCAAGTAGCACGAAGAAATCAAACAGAGGATGTCCAGATGGCTTACATTGAACCATAGAAAGAAATAGGGGATTTTCCGTCATGCCACTCCTCACAATTTATTTTCAGCTTCATCAGCCTTTCCGGCTCCACCCGGACCGGGACAAGTTTCTCTGGGAGGAGAAAAACCGGGAGATCTTTGTCAAGGTTGCCGAGAAGTGCTATCTCCCCGCCACCTATCTTTTTACCGAGCTCCTCCAGGCGTATCCAGAATTCAAGATCACCATGAGTATGTCCGGGGTCTTTCTTGAACAGGCGGAAAGCTACCAGCCCGAGGTTGTCAAGGCCCTGCAGGGGCTCGTCGATGCCGGCAACGAACGGGGACAGATCGAGTTCCTCGACGAGACATACTACCATTCCCTGACCAGTCTCTTTCAGGATCCCACGAAACGGGAATTTCGCGACCAGGTGTCGCTCCACCGCGATAAGATGCGCCGTCTTTTCGGTGTTTTTCCCACTGCTTTTCGCAACACCGAATTGATGTATAACAACAATATCGCGGAAGTCGTCGCGGACATGGGCTACCGGGCTATCCTCTGCGAAAAGCGGAACGACATGTTCATGAATGAGCAGGTCCCCATATCTCCGAACGCCGTTTTCCGTGCCCGGGACTTGAATTTGCTGGTTCTGCCGCGGCACCGTGAGCTCAGCGACGATGTGGCCTTCCGCTTTCCCCATAGCCCTCTGACACCGGAAATGTACGCCTCCTTTATATCCAAAATTGATGGAGAAGCGGTAATTCTCGGCTTTGACTACGAACATATAGGAGAGCACATCTGGGAAGATAAGGGCATTTTTGACTTCTGGCGAGGACTTCCCGAGGCGCTCCGTCAATATCCCGCCATTGTTATGGCCAATCCAACCGAGATTGCAGACAATTTTAAGGATGCTGCCTGTCCGGATGTGGACATAGACGGACTGGCGACTTCTTCCTGGGCGGACGCTTCCCGGGACACCTTTGGCTGGCTGGGAAATATGACCCAGTATGAATTATTCAGGGACATCGAGTCAATGGAGAACGACGCCCGCCGGGCCGGCTCTGAGGAGATGACCCGCTGGCGCCATTTGACAACATCGGACCACGTCTATTTCCTTCATGAAAACATTGGTGAGGATCATGCCGTCCACGCCTATTTCAACCCCTATGGAGGATCCATCTCCCAGCCAACCTATATCCTGACCCGCAAAATTGATCAGTTACAGATTGCCATCCAGCGCTTTGAAGTAATCAAGAGAAAAGAAAAAACCGCCATTCTCATTATCACCCCGGAGACGGGACCCCTGCCGGAGGAGATGGGCGATTTAGCCAAATACATATCGGGAAAGAGCGGCGGCCAGGGAGAGGTGGTTTCCGCCCTGTGCGAGGGCCTGACCGACCGCGGTATCCATGTCCACCTGGCGACGCTGAACCTCAAGCGCCGGTTTCAGCGAGAAAGCATGATGGACGAAAGGGAGTGGCGCGAGGTGCGCTATCAGATCGATCCAAAAAGGATCCATCTGGTCAGTTCCGCCGTATTTGCAGATAATCTGAGCGCCTATGCTGGTGATCCCCTGCTGACGGCCGCCGAATTTCAACGGGAAATCATCAACAATGTCATAAAAACGGTCCGGGCGCAGCATCAGGGCAAACTGATTATCCACTCTCACGATTGGATGGCGGGGGGCGCCATAACCGCCTATGCACG
>DMAT01000441.1 GCA_003451635.1 Syntrophus sp. (in: bacteria)
CGTGGCCGGCCTCGTGGCAGGCGGTTATCCGTTTTTCCCGGTCGGTGATGATGAGGCTGCGCCGTTCCGCTCCCATCAGCACCTTATCCTTCGCTGCCTCCAGAATCTCCATGCTGATGGTGGGACTATTTTTTCTGGTCGTCAGCAGGGCCGCCTCATTGACCAGGCTGGCCAATTGGGCGCCGGAAAATCCAGGCGTACCCTTGGCGATTACCTGCCAGTTCACGTCCGGGCCGACTTTGGTGTTGCGGGCATGCACCTTGAGGATCTTCTCCCGGCCGCCGACGTCGGGCAGGGGCACCATGACTTGCCGGTCAAAGCGGCCAGGACGCAACAGGGCCGGGTCAAGGATGTCCTGGCGGTTAGTGGCGGCAATGACGATCACGTGGTCATTGGCTTCAAATCCGTCCATTTCCACTAGTAGCTGGTTCAGGGTCTGCTCCCGCTCGTCGTTGCCGCCGGAACCAGAGCCGGAACTGCGATGACGACCGACTGCATCGATCTCATCAATGAAGATAATGCAGGGTGCTTTTTTCTTTCCCTCCTTGAACAGATCCCGCACCCTCGATGCTCCGATCCCCACATACATTTCGACAAAATTCGAACCGCTGATCGAAAAGAACGGTACTCCGGCCTCGCCGGCAATGGCTTTGGCCAACAGGGTTTTGCCTGTTCCCGGTTCGCCATACAGGAGTACCCCGGTGGGAATTCGGGCACCGGCCTCGACAAATCGCTCTGGTTTTTTGAGAAAATCGATTAGTTCCGCAACTTCCTCCTTGGCCTCATCGATGCCGGCAACATCGTTCAGTTTGATTTTTGATTCCTCTGGATTGATCAGTCTCGCCCGGCTCTTGCCAAACGCCATAGCTCGACCACCGCCCCCGTTTCCCTGACCGCTTCCCTTTTGAAAATAAAAAAACCAGAGAAAGGCAAGAAGGAAAATGGGGATCCAGGAGAGAAGGGTCTGGAGGAACCAGGGCGTTTGGGGAGGTTCTTCGGCCCGGACCGTTACGTTTTTGAGGAGCAGGTGCTCGAGGGCGTCGTTGGTTTGGGGGACAACGGTTTTGAAGAGTGAGCCGTCGGCTGTCTCCCAGAGAACAGTATTATTGATCATGGTCACCTTGGAGAGGTGTCCGCTGTCCACCTTTTTAAGGAATTCAGTGTAGGGTACGGCATGGTGGCGGTCAGGCGATTTCTGGCAGTAATTGAAGAGGAGCAGTGAGGCTAAAGCAATGATCAACCAAATGGACAGGTTTTTGTAAAATTTTTGCACAATACTCTCCTGAATTGGATGAAATAAACTCCGGGAAACCAGAGATGGTCAACGAACTGAAATTCGGAAGGGTGTAGGGGAATGAACGGGAGGTTTAATAGAGGTATGATCCCTACATTCCTTGCAAGGAGCTACCATAAATCTGGATAAAGGTAAAGCTGGTGGGGGAAGAGGAATGAAAAAAAATCCCCTCCAAGGCCGCCACCTTGGAGGGGAGGGGGGAAGCTTGCTCGTTATCTGGATGAAATCGAGTAGCAAAAATAATGTGTGCACTATCTGTTCCACTTTCCGGAATTGAGAGAAGATGGAGGTCTTCTGGTTTAATATTCTGTTTTTATAGTAATTGTTTTTTTATCGGTGGACAGGGATGAGACGTCTCCCGTCGGTCGCATTTGTTTGCCGGCTCATTTTGATTCTTGCTCATGCAGTATATGGCTCATTGTGCGCATATCGTGCGAAGTGCAAATTTAGCCTGCGAATATTGAGTTGCAAGCGATTTTAGTTAAAAAATATCGAAATTACAGATAAATATTTTTATCGTAAAAAACGTTAAGCGGAAATAAGTATTTCAACGAAAACACAAATAAGTTAATTGGGCGTAAATTGATCATGTTATTTATAGATTTTATGATAAATCGCGCGAGTTTTTCTTGACACCTTCTCTAACTACGTATAAAAAAGTTTATAAGAACTGAGAAGGAAACAGGCTTGGCTCCGTGGTGGTGCCAGGGTCGCATCAACAAAGGAGGTGCTGGCAAGAAAGAGAGTGACCGGGTTTTTATCCGCCAATAAATCCTGGTGTAACGCAACTGTCCGGGGATCCGGAGCAAGGAGAAATACAAATGGAAGCTATACTTTTTTTCGTTATCTGGTTGGGTGGTGCTGTTCTCCATACGCTGTTCGATCTGAGAATCAAACCGGTTCTGCAGTCCGTCAGGGAAGAAAGCGATTTGCCCTAACCTAGTTTTTCGTACAGGATTGAGTCAATTCAAGGATCAATAATAGTGCGGGGCGACAGTGGTTGGAGCTGTCGACCTTAAAAAGGAGGAAAAGGTACCATGGAAAATATTTTAACCAAGGTTTTGCCCCAGGAAGGGGGGCTTGAGGGGAGTCGGTCCGGCGTGTACAACGGGGTGATCGGATTGTTAGGTCTGGTTACCTTGGCCGGTATTGCCTTCGGTTTGCACGCCTTCTATTTAGGCTATCACAATGCCTACGGTGTAAGTCGTGAGGTGCCGTGGGGGGTGGTGTTGGCAGCGTATGTCTTTTTTGTCGTCACTTCGACCGGTTTGTGCCTGGTTTCTTCTATCGGCCATGTCTTCGGTTTTGAAACCTTTAAGCCCATAGCGAAACGTTCGGTTTTTCTTGCCATCGCCACGATTATTTCCGGCTTTCTGGTAATAGCTTTCGAGATCGAGAACCCTTGGCGCATGGCGATCTATAACATCATCTCGCCAAATCTCACCTCGAGCATCTGGTGGATGGGTACCCTGTATGGGGCGTATCTCTTCTTTATGTTGATTGAATTTGCCCTGCTGCAGGCAGGGAAGCACAAGATCGCCGGCATGCTGGGGTTGCTCGGGGTCATTTCAGGTGTTGCCGCCCATTCCAACCTCGGAGCGGTTTTCGGTCTGCTCAATGGGCGTGAGTTCTGGCACGGACCGTACATGCCAATCTATTTCATCACTTCGGCCATGATGTCGGGCTGTGCCGCCGTCATCTTTTTTCACTGGCTGGGGTATAAAATCAACGGTTGGAAGATGAGCGCGGCGTTGGAAAATTCGCTCTGCTCGGTCGCTAAACTGGGAGCATTGCTCTATATCATCATCATGTTCTTCACCACCTGGAAATTAATCTCCGGCGTCTATGGCTATCCTCCTGGAAAATATGAAGCGGTTATGACGCTGATCAATGGTCCTTATGCCCAGAATTTTTGGTACGGTGAGATTGGTCTGGGGCTAGTTATCCCCTTGCTCATCATTCTCGCGGTCAGGGCTCGGAATCTCACAGCCATGGCGTTTGGTTCGGCTTGCAGTATCATCGGGATCTTCGTCATGCGCTACGATCTGGTGATAGTCGGTCAGATTATTCCTGGATTTCACGAATTGAATATCGTCGATCTCCCCCATATCCTGCCCTACTCGCCGACTCTGCACGAGTGGATGGTGACCTTGGCCGGTTTCGCCTTCTGTGGAATCCTCTTCATGATGGGTGAGCGGTTGTTTCGCGGTCATCTGTCTGAAGACCATTGATGGAATCTGTGTCGAAAGGAAGCGCGGCGACCGGTAACGGTCCGCCGCTTTTCCCCGGCGCCCCGCATTGACAGGAGGCCGGTATGGCGAGAAAGAGAACAGAAATACAGGCAATTCGCTCAGATGTAGCCATCTATCCAATCGGTGTTGCCGCCAAGTTGTTGAATGTGCATCCGCGTACTTTACGGATATATGAGAAGGAAGGGTTGGTTAAGCCTACCCTTGTGGGTAATCGGCGGATGTTTTCTGCCGATGATATCCAGTGGATAACCTGTCTGCGTACCTTCATTCATGAAGAGGGGATTAGTATTCCTGGGTTGAAAAAACTGCTCGATTTTGTCCCTTGCTGGGAGGTGGCCGGGTGTCCGGCTGAGATCCATGAGCGATGCCTGGCCCGAATCGATCGGGCTGTACCGCGAACATTGCACCCGGTTGGCGATGTTGCTGCCAGGTTGGAGGCCAAAGAGAAAGATAAGGCGATCCGGGAAAAACCTGGCCAAAAAAAAAAGCGCCAATCTTCCGTTTGATTTATTTTCGGGAAGATCGGCAGCCCCTGCACGATGGCGAAACCCCGCGCTCATCATGCGGTTAAGACCAGTTGCGTGTAGTCATGATTGCGGGATTGTTTGGTGACGCCGGTGGCGAACGGGTGAAAGCAAGGAGCGGAGTTAGTACATGCTCCTAGCAGTAAAAAGGCGTTCCGAATAATCGGAACGCCTTTATTTGTTTCTTGATGCAAAGAGTGTTCTGTCAATCGTCTTGTTCGATTTCGTTCGCTAGCGGGTTATGAAGACCGTAACGCTCGATTTTTCGCCGCAGAGTATCTTTGGAAATCTGCAGTTCACGGCAGGTGGTCATTTTTCGCCATCGGTTGCGCTCAAGGCTGAGGATGATCGCCTGCTTCTCGATGTCTTCCAGGGTTTGCGGGCCGGCATCGCGCGTCGCCGGGGGGATGGCTTCTTCAAAACCGGCAGCAAAAGGTTCGGGTAGATGCTGGGGCTGGATGTAGCCGCCCTCGCAGAGGATGAACGAGTATTCGACCATGTTTTCCAACTCCCGGATGTTCCCTGGAAAATCGTAACGCATGAGAGTGGCCAATGCGCCGCTGGAAATGCCGACGATGTCTTTGCCCTGCTGGGCGCTGTATTTTTTGATGAAATGGTCAATAAGAAGAGGAATGTCTTCCTTGCGTTCCCGTAAAGGCGGCAGGTTGATTTTGACTACGTTGAGGCGATAGAAGAGATC
>DMAT01000304.1 GCA_003451635.1 Syntrophus sp. (in: bacteria)
GCTGCCAGGACCGCCACTTTCGGCGCCTCGATACCGAGGAGGCGGGCAAGTTGCAGGGCGTTGGCGAGGATCTGCTGCTTTTCAACAAGGGTCGGATTGTTATTGATAAAGGTATCCGTTACGAGGATCAACTTTTCCCGCTTCAAAAGCTGAAAGATGGAAACAAAACTGATGACCGCACCCTTGGGCAATAACCCCTGCTCCTTGTCGCGGAGGGCACCCAGAAGCGCTTGAGGGGCGGCGCCGCCCTGCATGAGCATGTCCGCCTTACCATTCCGGAGCAGATCAATCGCCCGTCCCAGCATGCTCCCCGGATCAATTTCGTCCACGAGCTCGTATTTTCCCGCTGCCAACGAGGAGACGCTGACCAGGGCTTCCACTGAACCGCCGTCCCCGACGAGGACCGGAATGATCAACCCGGCTGCGGCCGCTGTGGCCAGGAGGGGAAGATCCGCCGCGACAGGGGAGGGGATAACAAGTTTCTTGACCCCGTTTTGCTTTGCCGCTGTCAGTATTTCCTCAAACGAGTTCATCATCTCACTGCACCTCCTTTCCCATGCGGTCGGCAAGAACGACGCTCATGGCTATCTGTTGTACGATGTTGTCGCTGAAGTCCGACCGGGCGGGGATGCAGACCGGTCCCCGGGAAGTGGCAACGAGAGAACTCCGGTTCACGTCGAGGAAAAAATCGAGCTTGCAGATGATGTTGCCCGTGTCGAGACTGGGAACGAGGAGGATGTGGGGCATTTCCTCGCTGTTGATTTTTCCGTAATCCACCCGGCGATCCCGGCCGCCCAGGAAGATGTCGGTAAAGGAAGTTGCCGCCACAATCTCACAGGCGCCGAAATCTCCGGCGTCGGCTTCTTTTTGCAGGGCTTCGTAATCCTCATATGACGCCAGTTTCCCACCAACTTCCCGCTGGCCGGACAGGACGGCGATCTTCGGGCGCTGGTATCCGAGGAGATGGTAAACAAAGACAGCGTTTTTGATTATNNCCCCTTGGTTTTGAAATCAGGCTTGATGTTGACGCCCGTATCGGTAAAGGCGACGAGGTGATCGATTCCGGGCACCTCCCAGAATGTTACGACGCTCACCGTCATACCCGAACCCGCTTTCGCCTCCTCGCGGATGATGGAACGGTAGATATATGAGGTCGGGATCTGGCCCTTGCCGGCAATGGGCGCCTCTCCGGAAAAGAGCATTCTGATCCCGAGATCGGAAATGCCCTGGTGTTCGTCGCCGGATATTTTTTGGAACGGACTGATATTGAAGGCAACCTTTTCTGCCGCCTCTTCAATCTTTTTTATGTTGCCGATGAGGACAGGTTCAATGTAACCCAACTCCCAGCTTTTCTTGACCGCCAGCATGAACTCTTCATCTTCGGGAGCAAGGACGGCTATTTTTTTCGGCCCTTTCTCCTGCGCCAGTTTTGAAATATCGGCCATTGATCTGATCATCGCCATTCCCCTTTCCGGTACGTAATTTCAAGAATATATTAACTCGGCTGGAAGTGTATTATAGGTTTTCTGAAATGTAAAATATATTTGTCAGTTTGATTACATGAAAAATAGGCGTGATAAATCAGCCATCTGGACGACGATAATCCATTTGACAATTTATACCCCCAAAGGTTAGAAGTCTCCCATGAAAATTAACTGGGAACGGATGACCTTTATCTTTGTGGGTATTTTAACCCTGCTGCGCCTGGCTGTGGCCCCCACCTTCGGATTAGGGGTCGATGAAGCCCATTATTTTCTTTATGCCCGGTTCCTGGACTGGAGTTATGTGGATCATCCGCCCCTGGTCGGCTGGACCCACTGGCCTCTCTACGCCCTGTTCGGAACGAACGAATTTCTGGTTCGCCTCCCGGCGATTCTTCTTTTTGCCGGCGTTTCTTTGTGTATTTATCGGTTTACTTTTTCCTTTTCCGAATCCGGGTTGATCTCATTTCTGTCTGTTGTTGCCGTCAATAGTTCTTTTATTCTCAATGCCATGGGTATCATGCTCCTGCCGGACTGTTTCCTCCTGCTCCTGATCTTTCCCCTCATGACGACGATTCTGAAGATTGCCGGGGAGGGAAAGACACGACATTTTATCTATCTTGGCCTGCTCCTCGGGCTTGCCGGTCTGGCCAAGTACACGGCCATCCTCTTTGTTCCTCCCCTGCTTATCTTCCTGCTGATCAAGAAGCGCTATAAACTGATCTTTTCCCCCGGGATGCTCCTGGCGGCGGGTATTGCCCTGTTGATGGTAAGCCCGGTCCTGTACTGGAATATGCAGAACGATTACATAAGCTTCCGTTATCAGGGCGGCCATGTCCTTGCCGCTACGAGCCCGAGCATCAAATCATTCTTAGTTTCACTGCTGACCCAGTTTGGTGCCTATAGCCCCTTCCTGTTTCTTATGGCCTTTTACGGCCTGTATAAGGGCTGGAAGTCTAAGGATGACCGCATCCGCCTCTCGGTGCTGTTTGGCGTCGTCATTTTGATGTTCTTTTTTTATTCCTCTCTGTATGAACGGACTCTGCCTCATTGGCCGAGTCTTTTTTATCTTCTGTTCATCCCCGTCGGCGGCTATTATCTCCTCTCTGCGGGGAGCAGTAAAAAACGAAAATACTTTTATTTCTCAGTAGGTTTCAGCTTAACAATCACCCTATTTCTCTATGCCGCCCTTCCTGCCAAGTGGTTCACCTTTCCTGACTATAAATCTCCCTTTCGGGATATTGTCGGTTTTGAGACAATTGTCAGGGAAGGAGATGCCATTATAAGCCAGGGAAGATCTGTCCGAGCGGAGTTACCTTTGCGGGATGCCACAGTTGGTAGAAAAACGGAGAGAGATGGAAACGCCTCGATGCGTCCGGAGATACGGGATCAGGGCGCCGGGCAACCCCGCCGAGCCCTGGCAGTGACCAACTGGACGATGGGCAGCCGGATGCTCTACTACAACCTTCCCTATGGTCACGACGTATTCGTTATCGACGACCGCAAGGATCAGTTCGATGTCTGGCAAAAGGCGGCGCCGAAGGGATATGATCTGCTCTTTGTTAACACACATTTTCATCAGGTGGATGTTCCCCAAACCTATCGGTGTGACTCCGCGGAGCCGGCAAAAAGAATAGATATTATCCTGAACGGCGGCAAGGTCGATACGATTGACTATATCTGGTGCCGGAATTTTCAGGGACCGAAATAACCGGGCATGATGGGGGATAGGGTTATTGTGCAGAGTATTTTCAAGGCCTAGCTTATGATTACCGGCGATCACAAAAATTGCGCTGATTTACCGTGGAAAAAGATTTTGCTCTTCACGCTCTTTTTCTGCACAGCCATTACCGGCAGCTATCTTTTCGTTGACCTACCTGTAGCCATCGCCATTAGAACTATGGATACGCAAATCGTGAACGTCTTCCAGGTCATCACCCGCCTGGGGAACGCGGTCTGGTACCTCGTGCCCGCGGCCCTACTTTTTTTACTCTTCCATTATACCTGGAGGAAAGAACAATGGGCGCGCTGGTCTCTCTTTGTCTTTTCCACCGTCGCCGTCTCCGGTCTCACCACCGACCTATTGAAATGGCTTACCGGCCGTTGGCGTCCCAAAGCGCATCTCCATGATCAGCTCTATGGCTTCGATTATTTTGGAGTTGGATACGAGGCGACTTCCTTTCCCTCCGGCCATGCGACGACCATCTGGACTTTTTGTCTGGCCATGACGTTGCTGTTTCCCCGTTACCGTCTCCTCTGGTATGTCCTGGCAATCGCGGTGAGCATCAGCAGGGTCATTGTCGGCGCCCATTATCTCAGCGATGTCCTCGCCGGGGCATATGTAGCCGTGATAACGGTGCTATTGCTTAAACTTCTTCCTTTTTTCCGTCTGGAAAGAAAACTATAAAAATGCAGGCGATCAAAACTGAGGCATTCGGAAAAAAGTACAAACCTAACTTTCGCAATTCCTGACCCTGTATCAGGTACGGTGCAGATCCGATCAGGAATCCAATATATTAAAGAAGTCATAATCCGCGGCTTTTGCCGCAACGTGACAGCAGAGTATCCTCCGGGAAAGGGTCTGCTCATCGCCGGTCCAACGGCGCCGAAAATAGTTCGGCCTTGCTGGTCGTTGCCCGTTTCACGCCTCCTTTTTTTGCAATTCCCGCTCCCTGGTGACGCAATAAACTCCGCGACCCTCAAGAGCCGGGGCGAAGCATAGATTGTCCGATATGCAGGCCGCAGGGCGGCGGTCGCCTCCCTGCCAGCGCCGGATCAGCTCCGGTTCCCGGATGAAGGGGCGGCTCATGGAGATGTAGTCGGCAGTCCCGTCCGTAACGAGGAGATCGGAGACGGCAAAAGACCGATTGCCCCCGACGAGAATCAGGGGGAGATTGATCGCCTCCCGCAGTATTTGCGCTTCTTCCCGGAAATATGCCTCCTTTTCGGGGGCGTTGATTCGTGAGCGGCTGGGTGAGAGTTTGCCGCTGATGATTGTCCCGCCGCTCAGTTCCACGGCGTCCACGCCTGCCGCGGCCATAAGTCTTACCGCCATGGCGGCATCATCGGCGGTCAGGCCGTTTTCGATGAAATCCCGGCCGTTGATCTTGA
>DMAT01000159.1 GCA_003451635.1 Syntrophus sp. (in: bacteria)
GCATCCTCGTAGTCGGCCAGACTCACCTTGACGGACACCTGGGATGACGATCCGGCCAGGACGCGGTTGACATCGCCAACGGCCCGCCGGTAACGGTCGGCATGGCCGTAGAGAGGCCAGGAGCGAAGGGATCTGAGGTGCACCGCCAGATTACGGACGGCCCTTTTCGTCCAAGTATTCCCGGCCCTGTCCCGGCCCCGAGCCTCTGGCACCTCCGTTAAATCCGGGGATACAACCCCGATTTTTGACGAAATGCTGAGATCCGGTGAGACGGTACCGTTTCCTGAGGCAATCGGGTCATTCCCCCAGCTTTCAGATCCTTCCCTGACATGTTGAGCATCGAGAAGAAAGTGCAGCCCTTCAACATTGGCGTCGATCACTGTGCAGGAAATGCCGTGTTCCCGCAAGGACCCCGCCAGGCGGGCAATCCCCGCCGGCGGTTCACAGGGTTTGGAAACGGGGGGATGGATCAGTAAGAACTTATTCACTAAAAAATATTCTCGCATCCACCAGGGAGACACCTCTTCCGGAGGGATGGACGATGACGGGATTGAGATCCAGCTCGGTGATTTCCGGGGCCGCCGCCAACAGGGCGGACACCTTGCCGATCACATCTACCAGGGCCTCAACATCCGCAGCCTTTCTGCCCCGGACGCCTTGGAGGAGGGGATATGCCTTCAGCTCCCGGACCATATCCCAGGCCTCCGCCTTCGTTACCGGGGCCAGGCGGATGGCCGTATCCTTGAATACTTCAATAAAAATTCCACCCAGGCCGACCATGACGACAGGACCGAATACGGGGTCCTGACGGCCCCCGACAAAACACTCCACGCCCGGAGCGGCCATTTCCTGGATGAGAAAGGCGTCGGCAATATTTTCAAAAGTTTGTTGCATCTCCGCCAGTACCTTCCGGAGGGAACGTCGGGTCCTGATATTCAGGCGCACCCCGCCCACATCGGTCTTGTGGGAGGCCTGGCGGGAGATCAGCTTCACCGCTACAGGAAAACGAGGGGAAATGGCTTCTGTTTCCTCAGGGCTTCGGACCGTCCATCCCTTTATGGTCGTCAAACCGGCACTGCGGCAAACATCAAGAGCCTCGTCCGTGAGAGGAATCCGTTGCTCCCGCCGGCAGAGCTGCGTGAGGGAGCCAATCAGCCGCTTATCGGGCAGCGTCGGCGGCAACGATCCCCGCATGTCCCGCCGGGCCTTCCGTTCATGGTACGTCGCCGAAATGTCCAGGGCCGCTGCCGCCTCCATGGGCGAAGTGAAGATGGGATAAGGCTGGCTCCTGGCAACATCAAGGAGTTCCGCGGGATCGGAGAGCATGGCAACGGCGACAGGTTTCCCGTACTCCTTGACCAATTTGTCCACTCCGGCCAGGAAGGTCCGGGACATCTCCTTCTCGTAGGTAGAGGCGTATAGATGGTTGAACAGAACGCCGTCGATATTGTCCAGTTTCAGGGTTTCCTCAAGAATGCGAATAAAGATCGTGTAATCAAAAATCTCTCCTAAATCAAGGGGGTTCTGATGGGCGATAACGCGGGTCAGGTAGATGGTTTTGAGCTTTTCCAGAAAGGCCGGCGGGAAAGGGACCATGTCGAAGCCAAATTTCTCGCAGGCGTCGGCGGAAAGGACAGCGTGGCCTCCCGACCGGGAAAGGACGGCGACGCGCCGCCCCTTCATGAGGGGCAGGCGGATGATCTTGACGGCGCTCAGGAACTCCCGCTCCTCCTCGGCGCGGATGACAGCGGCCTGACGGAAGAGGCCGTCGACGACATCATCGCCCGTGGAAAGGGCCGTGGTATGTGATTGGGCGATTTTCGCGCTCGCCTCGCTCCGGTTTGATTTCTGGACGATGACAGGTTTGTCCGCCTGGACGGCGAGGTCGTAGAACGCCCGGCCCCGCTTGAAGCCCTCGAGATACATGGTCACGACGTCCGTTTCATCATCCTTGAGGAAATAATCCAGGAAATCGACCTCGTCGAGCTGGAGTTTGTTGCCGATACTTACAAATTTACCGGGAATGATGGCGTTCTCGGGGAGGGCGTGGAGATAGGTGCCCCCGACGCCGCCGCTCTGGGCGATCATGGCCACCCGGCCGCCGGAAGGGGGATTCTTGAAAAAGGCGAAGGGCATCATCATCTTGATGTCAAAATTGACCGTCCCTACGCAGTTGGGACCGACAAACTTGATCCCGTATCTGGCGGCCACATCGAGGACTTCTTTTTCCAGGGAATGATCGCCGTGGGAATATTCGCTGAAGCCGCTTGATTCAATAACGACATGGCTTATCCCCTTCCGGCCGCAGGCGTCCATCAGGGCGGGAATGGTTTTGGCGGGGGTCAGGAAGATCGCCACTTCGGGGACTTCGGGAAGGCTCGCGATATCAGTGTAAATGGGTATCCCGGCTACCTCACCCGCCTGGGAGCCAACGCCATATAGATTCCCTTGATAACCACACTGTTTGTTGTTGAGGAGAATAATCTGGCCGAGGTTCATCTTCGTAGCCGAGGCCCCGACCACGACCATGCTTTTCGGGAAGAAAAATGTTTTCATTTAGATACCGCCACCTGATTTTTATTTACTATAATGATCAATTCGGTCTTCCTATAAAGAAATCGGCCTCCTCTGTCAATCCCCCCTTTCGCCCTTCTCTCCTTTCACCTTGACATCATTATGATTACCTGTAGAATCGACCTGTCGCTGCATAGGACCATGAATGACAAATCGGATTATGAACATTAATCTTCGATTTCCTGTTCAAACCCGGAATAACGGGAGAAGGAGAAAAGCAATGCCCCTGGGAAAATGGAAAGAGCAATACCCGGAAAAATTCGCCTCCGAAGGGGAAATTTTCAGCCATATCCATCGAGGCGACACAATCTTTATCGGTTCGGCCTGTGCCGAGCCCCAGCATCTCGTACAGGGCCTCATCCGCTACGTAAAGTCCCATCCCAAGGCCTTTTTTGACGCCGAGGTCCTCCATATCCGCTCCCTTGGCGTCGCTCCCTACGCCACGGAAAAGTTCAAACACAACTTCCGTCACAATTCCTTCTTCATCGGCGACAGCACCCGGGAAGCCGTCAATAAGGGCGTGGCCGATTACACACCCGTCTTTCTCTCCGAGACGCCGGAACTATTCCGCAGCGGCCTGGCCCGGGTGGACATCGCCCTCATCCAGACTTCCCTCCCCGACGATCACGGGTATCTGAGCCTCGGGATCAGCGTCGATATCGTCAAGGCTGCGGTCCAAAAGGCCTCGATCGTCGTTGCCCAGATGAACAGATACATGCCCCGGGTCCACGGCGACGCCTTTATCCACATGCGGGACATTGATTTTCTTGTCCACAATGACGAACACCTCCTGGAATACAGCAATGAGGCGAATTCGGAAATAGCTCTCAACATCGGTAAATACGTCGCCCGTCTCGTCGAAGACGGCGACACGATCCAGGTCGGCTACGGTCGCATCCCCAACGCCGTCCTGGCGAACCTGAAGGATAGAAAACATCTGGGCGTCCATACGGAACTGATCAGCGACGGGATTATCGAGCTGATGAAGTCCGGGGTCATCGATAATACAAAAAAAACTGTCAATCCTGGGAAAACGGTGACGACTTTCTGCATGGGTAACAAGGCCACCTACGATTATCTCCACGACAACCCGGCCATCGAATTCCGGACTATCGACTATACCAACAATCCCCTGGTCATCGCCCAGCATGATCACATGACGGCCATCAACAGCGCCTTGGAGATCGACCTGACGGGCCAGGCAACAGCGGAGTCCATCGGCAGGATATTTCACAGCGGCGTCGGGGGGCAGGCGGATTTCATGCGCGGGGCCGTCCATNNCTTCGCCAAGGGTGGCAAGTCCATTCTCACCATTCAATCCACGGCGGCCTGCGACGTCGTCTCCCGGATCGTCCCCATGCTCAGAGAAGGTTCCGGCGTTACCCTGACCAGGGGGGATCTTCACTATGTGGTTACGGAATTCGGCATCGCTTACCTCCACGGAAAGAGCATCCGGGAACGGGCAATGGAACTCATCGGCATCGCCCATCCCAAATTCAGGCCTTGGCTCATTGACGAGGCCAAAAAGTTAGGGCTGATCTACAAGGATCAGGCATTTATCCCCGGCGTCCGGGGCGAGTATCCGGAACACCTGGAGAGTTACCGGACAACCAAGAAAGGTTACAATATCCTCTTCAGGCCCATCAAAATCAGCGACGAACCGCTGTTGAAGGACTTCATCTACTCCCTTTCGGATCAGAGTCTTTACCGCCGGTTCATGTCGGTCCGGAAGGATGTGCCCCATGAGGTGCTGCAAAAGCTTGTCGTTATTGATTACACCGTCGAAATGGCCATTCTCGCCATCCTTCCCCAGGGCGAAAATGAAGAGATCGTCGGTGTCGGCAGATACTATACCGATGAAGCGACGCATGCGGCAGAAGTCGCCTTTGCCGTAAAAGATACGCATCAACAACTGGGGATTGGAACGGAACTGCTCGCCTATCTGACGTATCTGGCCAAAAGACAGGGCCTCCTGGGCTTTACTGCGGAGGTCCTGTCGGATAATCAGCCCATGATGCACACCTTTGAAAAGGGCGGCTTCGACCTGGAAAAGAAGAAAGTCGCCGGCCTCTGGGAACTCAAGATGACCTTCCGGGAGTAAGGCAACCGAATAATGATGGATGAAAAGGGGATGGAATTTTGATCCGGCATCAGGAGATAATATCATGCTATTCCCATCTGGCCGGGGCATTTGCGGCAGTTGCCGGCACGGTCTGTCTAATCCATGCGGCGCCACCGTCGGCAGGGCATATAGCCGTCTCTGTGGTGTACGGGTTTTCGGTAATCATGCTCTTTTTAGCCAGCGCCTCATATCACGCCTTGAAGCAAAACGAAAATGAGATGTCTCTCTGGCGAAAGATTGATCATTCTGCCATATTTTTTATGATTGCCGGCACTTATACGCCTGTCTGTTATGTATATCTTTCGGGGCATTGGAAATGGTCGATTATCCTGATCCAGTGGTCATTGGTCATTGCGGGGATCTTTTTGAAATTCTTCTATCTAAAGGCCCCCCGCTATTTTTCCACAATTGTCTACCTGCTCATGGGTTGGATCGGTATTGTGGCGATTAAAGAGTTTCTGACCGCCATGCCCCCTATTGCCGTATTTTATCTTTTTGCGGGAGGACTATCTTTCACTGTCGGGGCCGTATTTTATGCCATTAAAAAACCCGCTCGGGAGTCAGGGTTCGGCTTTCACGAAATTTTTCACCTCTTCGTCATCCTGGGAGGGATATTCCATTTCCTCTTGGTTTATACCGCCCTGACAGGCTGATCACGGGAAGCATACTCGTTACCTATTATTGCCAACCGGCATACCGCTTTATGGCTTGGTGAATTAATTACTGAAAATCATTGAAACATGCCTTGACTTTACGTAAAGGGCAAAGTATGTTCTTTCACATTTTGTACCTTGTGATGGTCTTTATTTGTTTGGTACAATTAGAGCAGATTTAAAAATTATAACCATTTGAAGTGCACAGGCGGCCACCATGCTCTTTAAGAGTCTTGGTGGCTTTTTTTTCATGAGCCCCCGATCAACGCTAAGCAGGTTGATAGAAATGTTGACGTATGGATTCGAAACGACTGAAAATATGCCTCATCAATCCAAAATTTGAACCCTCCTACTGGGGGCTGGATTACGCCTTGCCCCTCTATCCGGGAAATAAGCAATGCACCATGACCACGGGGGCATTGCCCCATCTCGCCGGACTCACACCGGATCACGAAGTTTATCTCCTCGATGAAAACGTCGAGAAGATTGATTTCAAAGCCCTCAGGGCTTTCGATATCGTCGGCGTAACCGGCATGGTCGTCCAGAGGGACAGAATGAAATCAATCCTGCACAGGCTGGGTGAAATGAAAATTTTTACCGTTGTAGGCGGAGCCTACGCCTCGGTGCATGAAGCCTTCTTCGACGGCCTGTGCGATGTGATCTTTTCCGGCGAGGCGGATGAGACTTGGCCGGAATTCGTGGCGGAGTTCGCTGCCGGCAGGGCGTATAAGAAGTTTTACACACAGGAAAATCGGACGATCATGACCACCTTGCCCAAACCGCGTTACGACCTCCTCAAGGTGGACCGGTATGCATCCGGATCGGTCCAGTTCTCCCGGGGTTGTCCTTTTCAGTGTGAATTCTGCGATATCATCGTGACTTTCGGCCGGCGCCCGCGAACCAAGGAACCTGAACGGCTTCTTGAAGAACTGGAAGACATGCGCAAGGTGGGGTTTTTCTCCTGCTTTATCGTGGACGATAATTTCATCGGCGACAAGAAGGCGGCAAAGGCCTTGCTCCGTCTTATCATTCCGTGGCAGCAGCAACACGGCTATCCGCTGCGACTGACGACCGAGGCAAGCATCAACCTCGCCGATGACGAGGAGCTCCTCAATCTGATGTATCAGGCAAATTTTCGGTCCGTGTTCATAGGGATCGAGACGCCAAGAGTGGCCTCGCTCAATGGGACTATGAAGTTTCAGAATACGTCGGGGGGGTCGCTGGTGGAAAAAATGGAGCGCATCCGCAATGCCGGTTTGGATATTAACGGCGGATTCATCATCGGGTTCGATCAGGATGACATCACCATCATGGAAGAACAATTCCGCTTCATCCAGGATAACGGCATCCTGCTGGCAATGGTCGGCATGCTCGTTGCCGTGCCGAAGACGCCCCTCTTTGATCGTCTGGAGTTGGAAGGCAGGCTGAGACTGGAAGACCCCAACTGCAATATCATACCCAAGCTAATGACGTCCGGGGAACTCCAACAAGGTTACTGGGACCTCCTCACCCGGCTCTATACCCCGCAAGCCTTTCTCGATCGGTATTTCCTGGTTTTTCGACTTCCGGAATTCAATCGGAAACGGGCGGAAATATGCGTCATGGCCAATGAAGGCAAAAACATTCCTACGCTGGCCTATGGTTTGATCCTGCTCTGGAACCTGTTCCGGGCCCTTTTCAAGGACGGCAGCCTGAGAAGCGTGGGGATCATTTACGTTCGCTATTTCTTCGGTCGCAGCGTAGGCTATCGAAATGATATCGTCGGTTTTGCCCAGTATATGAACCGGTGTGCGACCCACTGGCATTTCTACAAGTTCACCCGGGAGGGCGTAGCGGGCAGACTCCGCCTTTTCAATTCCGGATAAAATTGTTCTTGCCCTGTTCTCAAGATGGCCTTAATCTCAATCTCATGTCTTCAGCGGCAAACGCATATCGCCCAACAACTAAACCGCCTGTTCATACAACACCCGCACGGAATCTCCTTAATCGCGTCTTTCCCCGTTTACGTCTTCGCTATCCGGAATTGGATTATGGAGGTGATTTATACCCCGAGCCTCGTTATCCTCATGCTGATCTTCCTGGTCCGGTTCCGTTACGCGCGCCCGTCAGGGAAGATATTCCCTGGTTTACAAATCGCGGATAAAAAAATTTCTGGAATTTTGCGAATATTTGATGATAGCTATTAACAGTTTGCGACTTTGGAAAGGTCTTTCCCGGATGACTGAAAGTGTTTATTACTTCTCTTAATACGTAACAAAAAAGCCGGTTGACAGGTTTATAGTCAACCGGTCATCACTGCTTATAACCTGGGTAATATCGTGGGATCGAAAAAAAATTAGGTATTGATACGGAATTATCATCATTGTTGAAAGGGAGGGTCCATATGAAACGCCTGCTGTTATTATCGCTAGTCATCAGCTTGATCACGACGGGGTGCGCCACGACAGAAAATACGAACGTGTCGCCTGTACAACTGGCGTTAGAGGCAAAAATGGTCTTGGTCTTCGATGCTGAGGAAGGCGAACGGGGACAACGCAGGACGGAGAAGCAGGAAGTATCCGTTGCTCTGGCCGCCCGGGTTTATACAGTGGCT
>DMAT01000246.1 GCA_003451635.1 Syntrophus sp. (in: bacteria)
GGTTTTCCTCTTCCGCCAGACGCAGGTCAAAATAGCGGCGAATATAGAGTCCCGTAAGGCCGTCATAGACGGCCAACTGAAACAGACGGGTCGTTTCCAGGGCAACGGCCACAATGGTTAGGAGCAGGAGCAGGGATTGCATCATCAGGGGTGAAAGGGAAAAATCAGCGGCGTAATCGAAGGTCACCATGCCTATAACCTGGTTGTTTGTTGCAATCAACGGCGCGCACAGGCATCTGCGGTTGTCGGTCCCTTCCCCGGCGCTGGGTACGGGAATGCCCTCGATGAATTCAAGAGGGAAATAGCTCGGGTATTTGTCGGCCAGAATCTGTTCGAAAGATGCGTTCTCCCGCTCCACCGTAAAGAAACGGGTCACGCTTGCATTACCGATGAGTCCTCCCGGACAGAGCAGTTGCCCTTCCTTGTCCAGAAGAAAAAGTCCGATGTTGTCGCTTTTTCCGAAATCTCCCAGGCTTTCGGACGCCCGTTGAATAATCAGTTCCCGATCGAGGTTGGACATGATTAAGCGAGCTGCAAAACCTAGGCTAATTATTTCATCTTCGATGTTATGATTGATAAGCGCTTCCATATCTATTTGTTGCTCCCCCTGCGGATAGTTACAAACAGGGTAGCCTCATCGCGTTTGATCAGGAGCATGATGGTCTCCTGTTTGCCGCTTCGGGCAAGTTCGTCCGTGAGATCCTTCATGACCTGTATCCTGGTGCGATTGGCATTAAGGATGACATCGCCGGCTTTCAGTCCCGCCTCGTCGGCGGGGGAATTCGGATTGATCCGGGTGATCACGATGCCGCCCTTTTCCGACAGTCCCAGGTTCCTAGCCATTTCCGGGGTGATTTCCTGAAGGGTCATTCCCATTTGATCGACGAGCTTGCCGCCGGCAGCTATTTCCCGCAGGTCCTTTCTTTCGCCGGGAATGACTTCCAGATTTTTTTCCTGTCCATCGCGGATGATCCGGACCGCAACTTTTTTCCCGATGGGCAAGGCGGCGACGATCCTGAGCAACTCATGGGTATCCTGAATGGGCCGGCCGGCGATGGCGACAATAATGTCGCCCGTCCTGATTCCGCCCTTGTCCGCGGGATCGCCCGGGAAGACCTGGCCGACCAAGGCGCCCTGGCGATCTTTTAGTTTCATGTTTTCTACGATATCCGGTGTGATGTCCTGAATGGAAAGCCCCAGCCAGCCCCTGGTTACGTAGCCCTTAGCTTTCAAATCCGTGATTACGTCTTTGGCGAGGTTAATGGGGACGGCAAAGCCGATTCCCTGCCCCTGAGCAGCTATGGCCGTGTTTATGCCGACCACCTCGCCGTCGACGTTGAAGAGGGGGCCGCCGCTGTTGCCGGGGTTTATCGAGGCGTCGGTCTGAATGAAGTTGTCATAAGGACCGGCGCCGATAACCCGGCCTTTGGCGCTGACGATACCGGCGGTAACCGTATGGTCGAGACCGAAAGGATTACCGATGGCGAAAACCCAGTCGCCGACACGCAACTTATCCGAATCGCCGAACTTGACAAAGGGAAGGTCCCCATCTGGCTTTATCTTGATGAGGGCAAGATCGGTATTGGGATCTTTGCCCTTCACTTCGGCATCGTATTCCTTGCCGTTGGAAAGCTTGACCTTGATCTTGTCAGCTTTGGCTACAACGTGGTTATTAGTGAAAATATATCCATCACTGGAGATAATAAAACCGGAGCCAAGGCTTTTTTGCCTGGATTCTCTTTCCGGAATATCCCCGAAGAAACGTTGAAAGAAATCGTCATTGCCAGAGTTGCTGCGAGGAATATTTCCAGAGAAGCCACGACTGGGTTTGATGGTCTGGGTGGCGCTGATGTTCACGACGGTGGGGCTCCATTTTTCCGCTAAATTAGCGAAGGAAAAAGGTTTTACACCATCCTTGCCGGGTGTGCGGGCATCGGCGACTGTCAAGCTAACCCCCGGCGCGGCCAGGAAAAGGCACAAGACAGTTGAAATTGCGATACAAAACCAATATTTACTTTTTGTTCTCCATGATCCCATGACCAACCTCCTAAAAATTCCTAAAATCCCTGTGAAATATATATTAGTGTCATTGTTTCTGTCAACGGATATAAAAACTAGCCTTTCCATATCCTTTTTATTATGTTAGGTTCCGCCGTCAAAGGAGCATAACATAAATGAGAAAAGCAGGGAGCCTGAGAAAAGGCCCTTTAACCAGCAGTCCAGCTCCAAAAAAAATTGGCCTCGCTCTGGGCAGTGGTTCCGCCCGAGGGTGGTCGCATATAGGCGTCATCAGGGGATTGCAGGAGGCAGGCATCCAGGTCGATCTAGTCTGCGGGACGTCCATGGGGGCCATGGTGGCCGGGGCCTTTGCCGCAGGTTTTATTGATGTAATGGACGAATGGGTTCGTGGTTTGACCTGGGCCGATATTCTCGGTTTCATGGATGTCAGGCTCCCACGCTCAGGTCTCATTGAAGGGGATAAAATGACCAGGTATTTTCGGGAAAAGATTTCCGATTCCAATATCGAGGATCTCCCCATGCCCTTTGCCGCCGTGACGACGAATCTCAAATCCGGTCGCGAGGTCTGGGTCAGGAAGGGCTCCCTGATGGATGCAATTCGGGCGAGCATGTCCATGCCCGGGATATTGACCCCATTTAATCGCGAGGGAGGATGGTTTGTCGATGGCGGGCTTATCAACCCCGTGCCCGTCTCCCTTTGCCGGAACATGGGCGCTGATATTGTCCTGGCCGTCGATCTCAATAACGATATTATGGGCCGTAGTTTCAATCGATCCGAGAACAAGGAGACAAAGCCGGGTCTGGAAGATAAGGGAGAGGGGGGGGACGGCCAGTATCTTCCTAATCGACTCGCCTCTTTTTTCAACGGTAAGATAAAGTCTGGACAATTATCGATCTTCAAGCGTTTTGCCCAGAACCGACCCAGCAAGGGGCCGACGCTCTTTGAGGTCATTGCCACCTCCGTCTATATCATGCAGGATCAGATCACGAAGCACCGCCTGGCCACGGATCCCCCGGACATCCTGATCCACCCCCGTCTTGCCCATATCGGCCTCCTTGAGTTCAATCGCGCCGAAGAGGCAATCGATGCAGGACGTAAAGCCGTAGAGTTGACGCTGCCCATAATACACGATGCCATAGGATCGCGATGAACAAGAAACTGGGTATTGCCTTTGCCATGCTGTTCATGGCGGTTATGACGGGCACCACGGGTTACCAATTTTTGGAAGGGTTCAGTTTTTTCCAGGCCCTCTACCTGACCGTTGTGACCCTCTCCACCGTCGGTTACGGTGATTACTATGCCCGAACCACGGGCGGCATGGTGTTTACCATCTTCTTGATCATTGCCGGTGTGGGGACGATGTTTTATACCGTCAGTCTCTTTGCGGAAACCATTGTCGAAGGGCGCCTCCGGGCCATCATGGGAAAAGGAAAGCTGAAAAGGATCATTAAGAGAATGAAAAATCATTATATCATCTGTGGTTGCGGAAGAATCGGATTTCTTATTTGTCGGGAGCTGGCGGCGGAAAAGGTCCCCTTTGTGGTCATCGAAAAAAATCCCGAGGTAATCCAGCAAATTGAGGACGAAGGATTTCTTTGCTGTCATGGCGACTCCACGAGCGACAAGTTCCTCATCGAAGCAGGGATCAAACGGGCCAAGGGAATTGTCTGTGTCCTGCCCACGGATGCGGAGAACCTTTATGTGATTTTGACGGCCAAGGAACTGAATCCAGACGTGTTCGTCCTTTCCCGCTCCGAGGAAGAACAGTCGGAACACCGCTTGCTGAGAGCAGGTGCGGACCGGGTCATATCGCCCTACACCCTCGGTGGCATGAGGATGGCCATGGCCATCCTGAGGCCGGCGATGCTTGACTTCATTGAAATTACAACCAGTCGGCAGAGTCTGGAGTTGAGGATGGCGGAAGTAGCTATCAGCGACGGTTCGGTGATGGCCGGGAAGAGCCTGGAAGAATCGGAAATCAGGCAGAACTATGGCCTGATCATCGTCGCGGTGAAGAAAGATTCCGGTAAAATGGTCTTTAACCCCGCCGCCTCTTATCCCATAGAAAGCGGCGATAAACTCATCGCTCTCGGTGAAGACGACAATGTCATGCGGTTTACCAAAGTTTGTGTTGGTTTAGGTCCTGACAAGCCCTGAGGAGCGAGGAGACGCCTTAATGATTTTGACGGACGCGGTGAAGAAACTGACGGCTCGGATTAAGGCGGCCAAAGGGGAAATACCGCCGGAGCTGATCCTGAAAAACGGCTTGGTTGCCGATCTTTTCTCCGGCGAGATCATCAGGACGGATGTGGCCATCTGCGACGGGGTAATCGTCGGTTTGGGGGAGTACGACGGTCCTCATCTCGTGGATGCATCACAATATCATGTTGCTCCCGGATTCATTGATGGTCATTTTCATATCGAAAGCTCCATGCTTTCCCCGCGGGAATTAGCCAAGGCCGTTCTCCCCCACGGGACAACGGCAATTGTCGCTGATCCTCATGAAATCACCAATGTTCTGGGGACCAGGGGGCTTCGATATATTCTTGATGAGACCGAGGGGCTTCCCCTTGATTTCTATCTGATGGTTCCCTCCTGCGTGCCTGCCACCCATCTGGAAACATCAGGGGCGTCTCTGGGGACGGAAGACCTGGCGGTGTTCAAGCAGGAGAAACGCGTTCTCGGTCTGGCGGAAATGATGAACTTTCCCGGGGTAACCTGCTGTGATCCCGGGGTTCTGGAGAAGATCGCCGCCTACTTTGACCGCATCAAGGATGGTCACGCCCCCCTGTTGTCGGGGAAAGCTCTTAACGCCTATATCAGCGCCGGTATTCGTTCCGACCACGAATGCACCGTGCTGTCAGAGGCAAGAGAAAAGCTTCGTGGCGGCATGCATATCATGATCCGCGAAGGGACCCAGGCCAAGAACCTCTCCGCCCTCCTTCCCCTGGTCAATGCCATGACGCTTCGGCAATGCAGTCTGGTGACGGATGACCTCCATCCCCACGATATCATGCGCAACGGCCATCTGGATGTGGTCATGAGTCTGGCGATCGCTCAGGGACTGGATCCGCTCTGGGCCATCGCCATGGTTACCATCAACACGGCCCGGTATTTCGGCCTCCGGGATTGTGGCGCCGTTGCCCCCGGTTATCGCGCCGATCTGGTCCTGCTGTCTTCCCTCAACCCGGTGCGGGTAGAAGCTGTTTATAAAAACGGCCGTCAAGTTGTCGATCACGGTGAGGTGATTGCACATATCCCGGTAAGCGTCCTGCCTGCCGATGTCACATCCATGCATGTCAAACCTTACGATGCTAATGCCTTCGTGATCCCCGCAACGGGAAGGCATATACGCGTTATCGATCTCATCCCGGACCAGATTCTGACAGGGGCTGCCATCTTTGAGCCTTCTGTCCGGGATGGCCAGGTTATCCAGGACGCACAGCGGGATATCTTGAAAATAGCCGTGATCGAGCGCCACCGGGGGACAGGCAACATCGCCCTTGGCCTTGTCAAAGGATTCCAGTTGAAGAAAGGAGCCCTGGCAACCTCGGTTGCCCATGACTCCCACAACATCATCTGTGTGGGGTGTTCAGACGCAGACATGTATGCGGCGGCCAGGGAGGTGGAAGGGATGAAGGGAGGCCTGGCTATTGCCTGTGACGGTGAGATAACGGCCCGTTTGTCCCTGCCGATTGCCGGTCTTATGTCCGACCGCCCCCTCGCGGAGATTGGCCGGGGATGGGAGGATATCCGCTATGAAGCTCAGCAGTTGGGGTGTCAATTGCGGGAGCCTTTCATGCATCTTTCCTTCCTCGCCCTGCCGGTGATTCCTGAACTCAAGATGACGGACAGGGGACTCGTGGATGTCAATAAATTCGACTTCTTACCCCTGTTTGTGGATTAGCAGGGACCGTCCGCTCTGTCCGGACGCGGAACGACATAGCTGCTAAACGCCTTTGGAAGAGATTATCTGACCTCAAAAGGGCGTAATAGAATGTGACAAATCGGAAGGATTTCTCTGCGCATATCGAGCGATATGCACAGGTGGTTATGGGGAAATAGACTGGCGGGCGCCTGGTTGTGGGAAATATGATAATGTGGAAGTAGGTGATGGCGGGGATGGCGATAGTGGTGGCTTT
>DMAT01000282.1 GCA_003451635.1 Syntrophus sp. (in: bacteria)
CGCCTCGAAATAAGCAAGCTCGAATCGACGTTCGATATGTCCATCCATATATACGGCCATGCCGATATGCAGTGGGACGATGTCAGGATAGAATCAGAGGCCCGGGAGGTGGTTCCGGAAGGGGTTCACGAAAATGAAAAGGCCCCGGAAAAAGTAATGGATAAAGGAAAAGAATCCCGTCATGACGTTGTAGTAAAGGCGCGGGAAGGGGGGGCGGTGGTCAAAATTTCCGAAGCAGCCGAAGGCGCCCCCGAACCAGTTAAGAAGAAGTCCCGCCGGAGATCTCGTCATCGCAGGAAAAAACCTGTGGTGACGCCGGGCAGTGAAGCGATGGCTGGCGAAACACCGATTGGCGGTGCGCCTGCCGGTGAAACGCCGGTTGATGTGCCGACAAATATAGGCGAGACGCCTTCAATTGGCGAGCCTGCCAAGGAATCGCCTGTCGGTGAAGCAAATAAGGCTAAACCAAAGGCAATCAAATCGCCGATCAGCAGAGCACCGAATGCAAAATCTCCGGTAAGGGAAGCGCCGGTAAGCGAAGCTTCAACCAGTGAAGCGCCGACGAGCGACGCGACAGAAAGCGCCCTGCCGGTCAGCAAGGCGCCCCGCCGGAGAAGACGCTCACCGAGTCGGGCCGCTATGCAAAAGAAAAATGCCCCGCCCCTGTCCTCACCGCCCGATGGTGATATCCCGTCAACGGCCGGTGAGGAATAGGCTTTGGAAGGCTGACCGTTTCTAAATTAAAGATGAAATCAAGGCGGCAAGGANNACGCAGGCGTATATGGAAATACGTCGAGGAGCCGATGACGAAGCCAACGAAGATAGCGCTTTAATTTAGAAACGGGCAAATTGTTATTTCTGGCTGCCCAGTGCCTTGGAACGCATGGTCGCCGCCTCTACGGCGGCCATGAGGGTTCCCCTGATCTTGCCGTCCTCAAGGACCCGTATCCCGGCAATCGTGGTTCCTCCGGGCGAGGTGACCATATCTTTCAGCTGGCCGGGATGTTTTTCTCCCCAAAGAAAGAGCCTCGCGGCGCCCTGGAGGGTCTGGGCCGCCAATGTCAGCGCCGTGTCGCGACTGAGTCCCATGTGCACCCCCCCGTCGGAAAGGGCCTCAATCATAATGAAGGCGTATGCAGGCCCACTGCCGCTGAGACCCGTTACGGCGTCCATCTGATCTTCCTTGACGACGACCGTTTTCCCTACGGCATTGAAGACGTGCTGGGCCATGGCCATATCGTCCTTTGTTGCCGCCTGTCCGGCGGACAGGGCGGTCATCCCTTCGCCGATAATAGCCGGGGTGTTGGGCATGGTACGGATAATCCGCGCACCCTGCTTGAGGCGCTCGGCGATGAATTGGATGGTAATCCCTGCGGCAATGGAAATGATCAGTTTCGATTTGTCAACAACGCCGGATATATCTGCCAGCACTTCGGCCATATTCTGGGGCTTTACGGCTAAAATAATTACTTGCGCAGATTTGGCGGCCAGTCTGTTGCTTTCCGTCGTTGCCACGCCATGGGTTTTATTCATTTCCTCCCGCTGCTTCGGGTCCGCATCAGCCACGATAAGTCCGTCCGCAGGAACGAGATGACGGGCAAGTATGCCCCCGATGAGCGCGCCACCCATTTTGCCGCCGCCGATAAGGCCAACCTTTTTTCCTTTCAACATGACAGCTCCCCCTTTAATTTCTTCAATGTAAATGTATTTTTAATCCTTTTTGGGCCATAGTGTCAATAGGGCGATCGCAGATAAATCACTGGTTGCGTAAAGTAGGGAAAATGTGTTACGAAATCACTTAATATAGATTACAAGATGAGGAGGTCGGGATGATCGCCAAACGGGATATCGACGGAGTCAAGATAGCCTGCTGGATGAACAGCAATGCCTGGCAGGAAAACAACAGGACCCTTGTCTTCATTCACGGTTCCGGTGGAGACCATACCAACTGGGTCTATCAGTATTCAGTTTTAAAGAACGATTTTAACATCCTGGCGGTTGAACTGCCGGGACATGGACAGTCCGAAGGGAAGGGGGAACAGAGCGTTCCCCGCTACGTCGAGTGGGTAAAGAAGATCATAGAGGCCTTCGGGATCAAGAAGCCCGTCCTTATCGGTCATTCACTCGGGGCCGCCATCAGCCTCACCTTTGCCGTTAAGCACGGCGAGCTGCTTGCCGGCATCGTTCCCGTGGGCGGGGGTGTGACCATGTGGGTCAACCAGGCTATTCTCGACGGGCTCCTGAATGATCCTGCCCCCATTATCGAGATGGCGGCCAAGCTATCCCTGGCCAAGCAGAACCGTGAGAAATTCACGCCTGCCCTGTTCGAGGGCTTTTCCAAGGCAAATCCCGTGGTTATGCAGGGCGATTTTTTGGCATGCAGCCAGTTGAACCTGACCGACGATATTGCCAGGATCAGTATTCCCGTGCTTGTCCTCTGCGGGGCCGAGGACAAGATGACGCCGCCGGAAAATTCCCGCTATTTGGCGGATCATATTCCGGGCGCCCGCATGGCGTTGCTTGAAAACGCCGGTCATTTTGTTATGATGGAGAATCCCGAGGCCTTTAATCAGGCCCTCAAGGACTTCGCTCTCTCACTGTAAGGACATTAATTGAG